>NZ_JAGHKE010000049.1:0-44876 GCF_017889395.1 Allofournierella sp.
CCAACACCCTCGGCTACGATTACGATGAAGTGCTTCTTGCCGGTCTTCTGGGTCTGGTTCATACGGGAGATAATGTCGTGTTCCAGATCATAGGGACGCTCGGGGATCAGGATAGCCAGAGCGCCGGTAGCGATGCCCACGTTCAGAGCAATATAGCCGGCATTGCGGCCCATAACCTCAACCACACTGCAGCGGTCATGGCTCTGGGTGGTGTCGCGTAGCTTATCGATCATTTCCACAGCGGTGTTCATGGCGGTGTCGTAGCCGATGGTGTACTCGCTGCAGGCAATGTCGTTGTCGATGGTGCCGGGGATACCGATGCAGGGAATGCCCAGGTTGGCCAGAGCGCGAGCGCCCTTGAAGGAACCATCGCCGCCGATTACAACCATCGCGTCGATGCCCAGCTCTTTGCACTTCTCAGCGCCCTTCTTCTGACCTTCGGCAGTCACGAACTCGAGGCAACGGGCGGTGTACAGAACAGTACCGCCGCGGTGAATGATCTCGGACACGCTGCGCAGGTCCATCTCGCGAACCTCGCCGTTCAGCAGGCCGTTGTAGCCGCGCTGAATACCGATCACCTTGATGCCCTTGCTCAGAGCGGTACGAACAACCGCACGAACCGCAGCGTTCATGCCGGGTGCGTCGCCGCCGCTGGTCAATACACCGATGGTTTTGATTTCCTTATACATAATAATGCCCCTCCTAAATCAAATCGAAATTTGACATTGCTATAATTATAACACCCTGGCAACATAAATGCAAAACTTTCTGCGTAGTTTGTCGCCAAAAAGTTTGCCCGATTGACCAACTATTTTGTAACAACATTCCTGTCGCCTAAAATTCGGCGTAATTCAGGGTAAAGCAGTTCATGGTCCAATGCCCACAGGCTGCGAGGTGCCAGTGTCAGCTGGTTGCGATCTTCAAAATACATGTAGACCGGCATACTGCCATCAAAGATACCACTGAGCAGGTTCGTCACCTTGCGGAACTGTATGCTGTTCTGGCTGGGAAGCTTCAGATACAATCCCTTCTTAGGTGCTTGAGTCTTCTTTTCTTCCATGCTGCCCGCTGCCGGGTTTTCCGAACGGCGTGCCTGGTATTGTTCAATGGGAACAATAGTTTCCGCCACCAGCTTGGCCGCTTCGTCTTCCTTTACCGAAACGCGGCCGGTGATGACCACAACAGCATTTTCCTGCAGCGCGTCCCTGCAGTTGAGCAGGATCTTCGGGAATACCAGAATCTCCATGGTACCGCTCAGGTCCTCCACGTTGGTAAAGGCCATCATGGTGTTGGAGCGGGTCGTCATAAATTTGCTTTTAATTACCGCGCAAACAATGTTGACCACTTTATTATCGTAAGCTTTGGCGCCTTCCCCTGTCAATTCACTAATCTTGCAGCTGGATATATTTTTGATGATTTCCCGATAAGCGTCCAACGGGTGTCCGCTCAGATACAGGCCGCTCACCTCTTTTTCCATCTGCAGCAGCTCTCCGGTGGGGAATTCTTCCAGTGCGGGAATCACGTAGTCGTTTACCGATTCCTGATCACCGTTCTGGCTGAACAGGTCAAGCTGACCTTCCAGATTTTTGCGGCTGTCGGTCTCTACGCTTTTCAGAATGCCCTCAATACACTGGAGCATGGCCCGGCGGGTGGAACCCAGGCTATCAAATGCGCCGCTCTTGATCAGACTCTCCACAGCCCGGCGGTTGATTTCACAGCCGTACATCCGGCGGCAGAAATCATACAGTGAGCGGAAGGGCTGGTCCTGACGTTCGCGGACCACCGCGGCAATCAGGTTCCGGCCCACATTCTTGACTGCATTCAGGCCAAAACGGATGTTTGCTCCGTCCACAGTGAAGCCGCCGTCACTCACATTGATGTTGGGGGGCAGCACCTTGATGCCCAGCCGCTGGCACTCGCCGGAATACTCGATCACCTTGTCGGTGTTGTCCAGCACACTGGTGAGCAGGGCGGCCATGAATTCATTGGGATAATGGCATTTCAGGTAAGCTGTCTGATACGCCACATAGGCATAACAGGCCGCATGGGATTTATTGAAGGCGTAGGAGGCAAAGCTGGACATATCGTCAAAGATCTCGTTGGCGGTCTTTTCGTCGATGCCGTTGGCAATGCAGCCTACACATTCCGATCCCGGTTCCTTGCTGCCGTAAACAAAGTTCTGACGCTCCCGTTCCATGACATCGTGCTTTTTCTTGCTCATGGCACGGCGCACCAGGTCGGCCTGACCGAGCGAGAAGCCCGCCAGCTCCCGGCAGATCTGCATGACCTGCTCCTGATACACAATGCAGCCGTTGGTTACGTCCAGAATATGCGCCAGCTGAGGAACCTTGTAGTGAATCTTCCCCGGCTCATGGCGGTTGCGCAGATAGGTGGGGATGGAATCCATGGGACCCGGGCGATACAGCGAGATCAGAGCGATGATGTCTTCCAGGTTCTGGGGGCGAAGACCCAGAAGCACCTGCTTCATGCCGGTGCTTTCCAGCTGGAACACACCCTCCGTTTCGCTCTGGCCCAGCATTTCGTAGGTGGCCGGATCATCATAAGGCATTTTTTCAACCGAGAACTCCGGCACCCGACGCTGAATCATCCGCTCCGCATCCCGAATTACCGTAAGGGTGCGCAGGCCCAAAAAGTCCATTTTTAAAAGGCCCAGCTCCTCGATGGTGGTCATGGTAAACTGGGTCACGGGAACGCCGTCGTTGCAGGCAAGCGGGACGTACTCGTTGGCTGCTTCCCGGGTAATTACCACACCTGCCGCATGGGTGGAGGCGTGGCGGGGCATGCCCTCGATCTTGATGGCAGTGTCCACCAGTTCCCTCACCTGCTCGTCGGAATCATAACGGGCTTTCAGCTCCGGCGATACCTCCAGAGCACGGTGCAGGGTCATTTTCAGCTCCATGGGAACCAGCTTTGCCACTGCGTCCACCGCAGCATAAGGCATGTCCATTACGCGGCCCACGTCCCGCAAAGCAGCCCGGGCTGCCATGGTTCCGAAGGTGATGATCTGGGCCACATGATCGTGACCGTACTTGTTGTTCACATAGTCGATCACCTCCTGCCGGCGTTCATAACAGAAGTCCACGTCAAAGTCCGGCATGCTCACCCGTTCCGGGTTCAAAAATCGTTCGAACAGCAGATTGTAGCGGATGGGATCGATGTTTGTAATGCCCACGCAATAGGCGGCCAGGCTGCCGGCACCGCTTCCTCGGCCGGGGCCCACCGGGATGCCCTGGGTTTTTGCGTAGTTGATGAAATCGAAAACAATCAGATAGTAGTTGGTGTAGCCCATGCGGCGGATTACGTCGATCTCGTAATCCAGACGCTCACGGATTTCCGGCGCCGGATCATTTCCGTAACGGCGGGTAAGACCCTCGTAGCACAGCTTTTCAAAGTAGGCCTGGTTGTCCATTCCGTCCGGCGCTTCAAAATAAGGCAGTTTGGTCACACCGAATTCAAAATCGAAGTTGCATTGTTCTGCGATACGGTTGGTGTTTTCGCAGGCATCCGGCGCAATGGCAAACAGCTCGTACATCTCGTCGGTGCTTTTCAGATAAAATTCATCGGTCTCAAATTCCAGCTTATCGTCATCCTGGATGGTTTTGCCGGTCTGGATGCAGATCAGAATGCTCTGCATCTTGCTGTCTTCCCTGCGTAAATAGTGGGAGTCGTTGGTGGCCACCAGCGGGATTCCCGTTTCACGGGCAAGACGAATCAGCAACGGAAGGACCTGCTGCTGCTCTTCGATGCCGTGATCCTGAATCTCGATGTAGTAATTTCCCTGCCCGAACAGATTGTTGTAATACAGTGCGACCTGGCGAGCTTTTTCGTAATCGCCGGCCAGAAGTGCCTGGGGCACCTCACCCGCCAGACAGGCAGAAAGACAGATCAGTCCCTCGTGGTGCTGTTCCAGCAGTTCCTTGTCCACACGAGGCTTGGAATAGAAGCCCTCAATAAAGCCGGCGGAAACCAGCTTTATCAGATTTTTATAGCCGGTCTCATTTTTGCACAGCAGGACCAGATGGTTGGAACCGTCGATCCGGTTGACCTTATCAAAGCGGGAGCGGTTGGCCACATAGACCTCGCAGCCGATGATGGGCTTGATGCCTGCCTTTTTTGCAGCCTTGTAAAAATCCACACAGCCGTACATCACGCCGTGGTCGGTGATGGCAATGGAGGTCTGCCCCAGTTCCTTGACTCGCTCAAAGATCCGATCGATCCGGCAGGCACCATCCAGAAGACTGTATTCCGTGTGGACATGCAGATGAGTAAATTGCTTGTTGGTATCAGCCATTGGTTCTCCTTTGCTGCAGTTCAGATGCCAGACGTTCCAGCTTTTTCAGCCGGTGGCTGAGCCCTGATTTGCTGATGGGCTGAGGGCTCTTTTCTGCCAATTGGGAAAGCGAAAGATCCGGCCAGGCCAGCCGCAGCTCAGCCGCTTCCCGCAAAGGCTGGCTCAGGCCATCGAACATGTGGTTCTGTTTGAGATATTCGATGGCCCGCGTTACCTGAACGTTTGCGGTTGCAGTTTTGTCCATGTTGGCGGTTTCGCAGTTTGTCAGGCGATTGGTCTTGTTGCGCAGTTCCTTGATTACCTTGTGGTTCATGATCTCCATGGCCGCATTGCCTGCCCCCATGAATGCCAGAAGTTCCTCGATCTGTTCGCTGGCTTTAATGTACACCACGTTTACTCCCTTGCGCAGGGTGCGGTGGGGGCGGAATTCATGCTCCGCCAGAATCCCCTCCAGGTCCCGTGCCAGATTGTGTCGGTTGGACAGAAACTCCAGATTGTACTCCTTTTTGGGATCGGTCATGGTGCCGCAGCAAACAAATGCAGCGGCCAGAAAAGCTGCACTGCATTGAGGGCAGCGCAGCAGAGTGGGATCGATGCGCAGGCTGATCTGGTCCGGATCACAGTGAAATTTTTCCAGCATCAGCCGGACCTGCTCCGGCTCGTCCACTTTGAATTCGTAAACCATGCCACTGGGCCGCTGCTTGCTGGTTACACTGCCTTCGATGCCGCACAAATGAAAGATGCGTTTGACATAGTGAGCAGCGCCGCCCAGCTCTGTTTGGAAGACAACACCCCGACCGTCGAAATAGCGGCTGAAGCAGGCCGCGCCATAGCTGGCAGCCAGCAGGCAGCAGGGCCGGGCAATTTTCTTTTGGGTGATCTCGGTTTTAACATCCTGTGAAAAGCTCATTCGGTTTCCGATGCCCTTTCATTAAAGTACGCGTTTCTGATCGCGATGATAAAGAATTGGGCCATAGCCCAGGGTCTGGCAATGCTCCGCGATCTTGCGCGCGAAGGTAATGGAGCGATGCTTGCCGCCGGTACAGCCAACAGCAATGGTCAGCTGGCTTTTGCCTTCTTTGATATACAGAGGCAGCGAGTAATCCAAGAGATCCAGAATACGCTGGAGCAGCTCCTGCGATTGTTCGAATTTCATTACGTAATCCACAACCTCACTGTCCAGGCCGGTTTTCTCCTTCAGTTCCGGAATATAGAAGGGGTTGGGCAGGCAACGTACGTCAAATACCACATCGGCCTCTTTGGGAAGACCGTATTTGAAGCCAAAGGAAAGAATGGTCAATACCATTGGCTGCTGATTCTGGTGCAAAAACAGCTTGCAGATCCGTTCCTTGTTCTGGGCAGCTGAAAGCAGTGAGGTATCCACCACGAAATCGGCCCGCTCAAAGAAGGGCTGAAGGATCTTCCGCTCCTGTTCAATGGCATCGGTCATGGAGACACCTTCCTGCACGCAGAGCGGATGGATACGCCGGGTCTCTTTGTAACGGCGGGCAAGCACATCATCGGAAGCGTCCAGGAACAGCACCCGGTAAGGAACTTGGCGGCTGTCCATGCTGGTCAGTGCCTCCTGCACATCGCTTCTGGTGCGGCAGCCGCGGATGTCCACAACAACAGCCACTTTCTCCAGCATTGTTTCGCCCTGCAGAGCAAAATCCAGCAGGCGGGGCATCAACCCGGCCGGAATGTTGTCGATACAAAAATAGCCGATATCTTCCAATGCATTTACCGCAAGGGACTTTCCCGCTCCGGAAAGGCCGGTTACAACCAGCAGCTCCATGGTGCGTCTCTCCTTTTCCTGTTGATTTTTTCATCCAATATAACCTGCATGACCGGCTGCCGATCGCCAGCAGCCGGTCATGCACATAATTATTCCACTACGCGGATCTCTTTTTCCAGCACAAAGCCGGTCTGCTGATGTACCCGCTCGCTTACTTGTCGAGCCAGTTCCAGCACATCCGCACAGCTGGCATGGCCGAGATTCACAATGAAACCGCAATGCTTCTCGCTGATTGCAGCATCACCTACACGGTACCCGCGCAGGCCGCACTGTTCGATCAGGCTGCCTGCAAATGCACCTTCCGGTCGCTTGAATGCACTGCCCGCACTGGGATATTCCAGCGGCTGTTTTTCTTTTCTGCGGTTCATCAGGTCATCCATCTTGGCAAGAATCTCTTCCCGATTACCTTTGGCCAGCTGCAGCGTAGCCTGCAATACACACCAACCGGTACGCGCAAACACGCTGGTACGATACCCCAGTTCCAGCTGATCCGCGGGCAGGGACCGTACCTGTCCGGCTTCGTCCACAAACTCCACGCTCAGCAGCACATCACGGGTCTCGCCGCCATAGGCACCTGCATTCATATACACAGCGCCGCCCAGGCTGCCCGGTATGCCATAAGCGAATTCCAGTCCGGTAAGTCCCTGACGGGCAGCCTCTTCGCAAACCTGTTTGAGCGACACGCCGGCACCGGCGATGATGCGTTCCCCTTCTACCCGGATTTCCGGCTGGAGCGACCGGGTGCAGAGAACCACACCGTCAAATCCCTTATCGCTGAACAGAAGATTGGACCCGTTGCCCAGAATATAGGTTCGCACACCCTCGGTGCGGCACAACGCCAGCGCTTGGATCAGCTGCTGAGTGGTGTGAGGGGTGCAGAACAGGGCGGCAGGACCGCCGATCTGGAAGCTTGTGTGGCGTGCAAGGGGCTCGCCGCAGGAATAAGGGATCGCTGCTTCCTCCAGTTTTTGCTTTAAGTGCTCCATGCACGCCATAATATGGCCTCCTAAAAATTAAAGTTTTTCCTGGTTGCCCAGCCAGGCAGCGCCCACAACGCCGGCATCGTTGAACAGCTCAGCGGGCTTGATGGTTACACGGCGTTTGCCGTCCCGGGCATAGTCTTCCCAGTTGACCAGCTTGCGTACAGGGGCCAGCAGAACCTCGCCCTGCTTGGATACGCCGCCGCCAATGCAGATAATCTCGGGCTGGAAGATGTTGACCACGTTGGTCAGGCCGCAGGCCACATACTCCACAAACTTGTTGATCAGCTGGGTGGCCAGCTCGTCGCCGGCAGCCATGCCGTCAAAAGCAGTCTTAGCGCCAACCTTGGTGATATCGCCGTTTACCAGCTCCCACATCATGTTCTTGGGGTGGGACAGCATCGCGGCTTTGGTATCCTCGGCCAGAGCGCGGGCGGAAGCGTACTTTTCCCAGCAGCCGTTTCGACCGCACATGCAGGGGCGACCATCCTTCTGGATTACCATGTGGCCCAGTTCGGCGCCCGCGTAGTTGAAGCCGGCAAAAATCTTGCCGTCGATGATGATGCCGCCGCCGATACCGGTGCCCAGGGTAATGACCACAGCATACTTTGCGCCGCGGGCGCCGCCAGCGATAAACTCACCGTAAGCAGCCGCGTTTGCGTCGTTTTCAATATAGACCTTGCAGCCCAGACGCTGCTCCATGTGTGCGCGCAGCTCCCAATCATAATAACCGAAATTGGCGTTAAAGTCTACTACACCCGTCCGGCTGTTTACACTGCCCGGGGTGCCGATGCCAACCCAATGCAGGTCATCCAGAGTCAAATTGCTTTCTACCAGCACCTGACGGCACAGGTTGGCGATCTTCTCTTCGATGACCTCCTCAGGCTGAGGCAGATCGGTGTCGCAGGTGCATTTATGCAGCACCTTGAAGTCTTCGTCAACAATACCTGCAGTAATGGTAGTACCGCCCAGATCCACGCCAATGGTATACTTCTTCATCTCAACAACTCTCCGATCCGATCTACGATTTTTTTGTTATGTATTTCCAGTTCGCGGCGAAGATTTTCACCGGAACCATTGATGATCAGCTCCTGGGGGAAATTGATTTCCTCCAAGATCGTATACAAATGAGAAACACCCCGCTCCAGATGATAAATGGAGTGTGCGTCGCTGTTTAAAGCAATCTTACAACCGCTTTTTTTACAGGCAAGAGCAAGCGCCTTCATGTTCGCTGCACCTTGCGGGCGTACAGAAAAGGAGTTTCCGTTCAGTTCCACCACTTTGTTATAAGCGGCAAATTCCCGGGTGACTCGCTCGTAATCATACACATGATCGGCCTGTTCCGAGTGGCCGATCATATCTACATACGGTTTTTTCGCCACGTTAAGCCATAGTTCCGTAGCCTGCTCAACGGTAAGTTTTCCGGGCAAACAATCCCCATGAATAGAGGCAATGACCCAGTCGAACTGCGCCAGCTGCTCCTGCGAAAAATCCAGTGTTCCGTTCAGGTCCATCACATTTGCCTCGACACCCTTCAGAACGGGAATGCCCTCCAGCACATCCGGCAAGCGAACAAGATTGTTGAAGTACCAGATGTGGGGAGAATCCGGCATTGCGCAGCCGTGGTCGGTAACCGCAATGGCTTTATACCCCATGGATGCCGCCTTGGCAGCCATTTCGGTGATGGTGTTGAACGCGTGGTTGGATACCAGCGTATGGGTGTGCAGATCTGCTGCGATTTGATACAAAGTATATGCTCCCCTTCTGCGTCAGATGCCGATGTCTTCATCCAGACCAAGGCGAGCAAGAAGCTCCTTGGCAGCGTTGTAGCCCATCTTTTTCTGACGGTTGTTGATGGCGGCCGTTTCCAGGATTACCGCCAGGTTACGGCCGGGCATTACAGGGATCACAGTCTTGGGAATCTGCACGCCCAGAATATCGTAAAAATCGGTTTCCAGGCCGGTGCGGCTGTAGTTTTTGGTCTTGTCCCAGGGCTCCAGATCCACCACCAGGTCCACCTTCTCGCTGACCTTAACCGAACCGATACCAAAGATACGGGCCACGTTTACGATACCGATGCCACGCAGCTCGATGAAATGGCGGATGTTTTCCGGTGCGGTGCCCACGATGGTGCGGCTGGAGGTGCGGCGCAGCTCCACCGCGTCGTCGGCGATCAGGCGGTGGCCACGTTTAACCAGCTCCACTGCGGTCTCGCTCTTGCCCACGCCGCTGTCGCCCAGGATCAGAATGCCTTCGCCGTACACCTCAATGAAAACGCCGTGGCGGGTAACACGGGGCGCCAGCTCCACATTCAGCAGGCTGATCAGTGCACTCATCAGGGTGGAAGTGGATTCTGCGGAGGACAGTACGGGAACAGAGTACATCCGGGCAAAATCGATCATTTCCGGCAGGGGTTCCAGGCTGCGGCTGATGAGCACCGCCGGGGGCGTGAGCTCAAACAGACGCTCAAGATGAGCGCGTCGGGTAGCTGCGGGCAGCTCCTGCAAATAAGACATCTCGACCATGCCGAAAATCTGAATTCGGTTGGCGTCAAAGTACTGGTAATAGCCCGCAAGTACGATACCCGGACGGTTAACATCCGCCGTGTAGATGGGGATCTCGTTCAATTCCTTCGGCGCATAGACTGTTTCAAGATTCAGCTGTTCCGCTACTTTGCTCAGAGGTACGGAAAATGCCGGCATAAAGAACACCCTTCCTTTTTGATGAAATATCAGAGTTGCTTTTATTATACATGATTGCGTAAAGATTATCAATTTGATTTGCAAGAAAAGCCAAAGGGAATGCATGAACTGCAGATGCTCCGGGGTCAGCTTTACCGGTTTGCCCGGAAAAGGGCAACTATCGCAGCAAATGCTGCAGATCAGTCTCGTTTTCAGCGAGTGATTTTTTGCTATGAAGGGCGCTTAACACAAAGAAAGCCCTGCGACGGGAGACGATTTCCATCGCGGGGCCTTTGAAATGTTTACAGCAGCTGCAGAGCGCTGGAGAATTCCACGCTGCCAGGCTGATAAAGGGTCTCCGTCTCTTCCAGACGAATCGTCAGCTGTTCGTTTCGGTTGCGAAAGCGGCTTAGAAAGCAGAAAGGGTCAGTACCCGGAGTAAAGCTTTGCCGGATTACCTCCTGCGCCATTTGTTCCAGCTGGGTGTTGAATTGCTTCAGCAGCTCCCGCCGCTGCTCCCGGGAAGCGGGCAGGTTTTCTCCGGTCATCTGCTCCACGTGACCGGAAAGCCGGATCGCAAGATGCAGGGAGTTTTCCTGCTCCACGCATTCGTAAATCAGCTTGGGAGAACGAATGGTCAGAGTGACCGGGCCGCTTTCCCCTTCCACCCGGAGCTGCCCGGTACCGGTCTGGCCGCTGAGCAGGGCGGCCAGCACAGTTTCACTGCCGGTGAATCGGGCTGCGGGAGTACCGTCCTTATACAGAGCGAGGCCCTCCATCTGCACATTGCTTTCTTCGGACAAGCGCACCAGCGGCAAAAGGCCGCCGCCTTGTGCTGACGCAAGCTGGTACAGATAGGTATGGTACTCTCCCCGTTCCCCCAGCCTGCGGATCGAATCCAGCACAGCTCCGGCGTTTTCTTCATTGAGCGGCTGTTCACTTGCGGGCCGGTTGATTCCCCATACTGCCATATTGGGCCGTCCGGCGGAATTGTCATAAAGAAAGCGGCAGCACTCGGGCATTCCCTTCTCCTGCAGCCCGGGCCCGAGCAGCAGCAGTTCGTTCTGCCCGTAAAACAGTTCCTCGGCCCGGGCGGATTCCGCTTCCTGAATTGCTTCAGCGAGGGTGCTCCCGCTGCCTTCAATCAATCGGATGGTTTCCGCGGCCTCCCCGGCATCTGCACTGGGCTGCGGCTCCAGAACCAGGACCTGGGCAAGGTATTCCTTCTGGTAGTCCAGCAGCAGAGCCTTCACGATCACCTTATCGCCAAGACCGGTGGAAGCACAGCCGCACAGAGCTGCCGCGATCAACAGCGGCGCGGCCAGTTTCAATAGCTTCATTCTTGTTTCCTCCCTGCGGTGATTCGAACGATACCCAGCCAGAGCAGCAGTGCAAGGCATCCCCCCTGCTGGATCAGGTATGCGGCCTGCTCTGCCTGCCCCCAGGAGGCCAGAAAGACACCGATCACCCCGGCAACCGCCAGATAGTAGGCGCTGTGGCCGCGCAGTGCGGGAAATACCTGCCGGATGCTTTGGGTAAACACGGAAAAATACAGCGTGATTTTCACAAAAAAGAGCAGCAGCCACACGCAGGCGTGCAGCGCATCCAACCGGCGAAATACCGAGATGCCGCCCAGACGGGCAATGGTGAACAGCGGCTGTTCCTCCTGTTCGTAGGCAGGCCCCAGGGTCATTTCACCCAACAGGCAGAACAGGGCCTGAGCGGCGAAAAGCCAGACAAAAACTGCTACCGGTCGGTGGTCGGGTCTCTTGGAATTCTCCGGCCTCCACAAAACCGCCCATAAAATTAATTCCGGGGCCAGGTAGAACTGACCTGCAAAATCACGGGCAAGCTCTGTGCCGTTCAATGCCGCGGACTGCAGGTTGACAAACCGAAGCTGCGGCAAAACGGACAGCAGAAGCAACCCCATGGAAACAGCTGTAAGCGCAAGCACCGCTGAAGCGGTTCTGGTGAGCGCGTCCAGCCCGGAATAGACGCCGTAGAACACCGCCACAAACAGAAGGACCAGAAAAATCTCCACCGGCAGACCGGTGTGCATGGACTGGCTGTAAAACCGCTCGCCCTGGATGATTTCCAATGCGGCGGACAGCAGCATGGCAGTGCTCAGCAAAACGCAGAAGGTTTTGCTGCCGAGCGCGCGTCCGGCACCCCTGCGCAGGAGAGCCAGCAGCAGGGCGAATACGGCCATCTGCCCGGCGGCGCACAGAATCCCGTGCTGTGCGGTTAAAAGTGATGCTCTGCGGCCGAAGGGCTGCAGAAATACATCCGCCAGCAAAGCCGCCGCCATAAGAACGGCCAGCTGGGCGGGTGCAGGAGAAGCTGATTTATTCTGTGCCATGGGCATCTCCTCCCGGCAGATCATTGACGGAAAAGGGCCGGCGGGCCAGTTGTTTCCAATTGGTACGCAGCACACCGTCACGCACGGCGCCGTTTCTCCAGGGGATGAGAGGCGCTGTATAGGGCAGGCCGAAGGAATTCATGCCGCAGATACTGGTGAGCATGATAAACAAAAGCGCAAGAATGCCAAACGGTCCGAACAGTCCTCCGGCAAATACGAACAGGATACGAAGCACGGTGGCCGGTTCATACAGCGACGGGATCACAAACATGGAGATGGTGGTGAGCGCCGCTGTGATTACAATGGGGGTGCTCAGGATTCCCGCCTTTACCGCCGCATCGCCCACAATAATCGCGGCCACAAGGCTTACGCTGTGACCGATGGGTCTGGGCAGGCGCAGACCTGCTTCCCGCACGATTTCCAGCAAAACGATGACCAGAACCATTTCCAGAAACAGCGGAAGCGGTGTGGCTGCCTCCGCTGCTGCAATTTTATAGAGCAGCTGGGGCGGAAATAACTCGGGCGTATATTCCGCGATGGAAACAAACACCCCGGGCAGCAGAACTGCCAGAAAGAATGCGCCATATTTGATGATCCGGATGAAGCTGGCAAAATAGGCCTTGGTGGAGTAGTCATCCAGGCTTTGAAAGTGCTCGCTGAAGAAGTACGGGATCACCATAGCGAAGGGGCTGCCGTTCACCAGAATTACCAGCTTTCCCTCACACAGCTTGGCGCAGGCCGTGGCCGGGCGTTCGGTGTAGCCTGCCTGCTGAAAAAAGCTGAAGCCTCCCCGCTGCAAAAACGGGGCCAGATAGCTGGAATCGAACAGAACCGGAATCCGAACCCGATTGAGCCGGTCACGCACCCGGCGCACCAGCTCCGGCGGGGCCAGGTCACGGTCATAGATCAGCGCAACTTCGGTGGCAGTACGCTCGCCGCAGATCATCGTCTCCACGGTAAGGGTTTCGGTCCGGATCAGGCGGCGCAGCAGGCTGATGTTGATGCGCAGCAGATCGCTGAAGCCCTCCCGGGAGCCGCGCACATTTCCCTCTCCCGAGGGCTCCTGAATGGACCGAAATTGCATGTTCTGAGTGGAAAGCACCACAGCCTTGCAGCAGCCCTCGATCAGAATCACAGTGGTTCCGGCGGTCAGCTGGGTACGCAGCTGATCTACGGTTTCCACATAAGAGTTTTCCAGCGGAAGGTCGGTTTGTGTCTGCAGATAATCGAACAGCTCTTCCCCGTTTCGGGGGCAAAAGTCGCTTTTGCTGAGCATGTCCAGCACCACTACCCACAGCCGCTCAATGGTGGAAAGTCCCTCAAACATGCACAGGCAGCATGGGATGCTCAGAATCTGCACCGGCTTTGTATACAGGTCGATTGAATTGCCAAATCTTTGTTTCAGCAGCTGAATGTTTTGCTGCAGCTGCGGCAACAACGATTCTTCCGTTTGCATCTGCGTCACCTCCGGCCATTAGTATGCCCGGAAAGCGGACGCGGCAAACCATAACTTTTGAAAGAGAGGCGGACCGGATATGCTGATCCTCATGCTGCGCACACTGCTGGTCTATCTGCTCATCCTGCTGGCCATGCGGCTGATGGGAAAACGGCAGCTGGGAGAGCTGCAGCCTGCCGAGCTTGTTTCCACCATACTGATCTCCAATCTTGCCTCCATCTCCATCGAATCGCCGGAGCTGCCACTTAGTACCAGCCTGGTGCCTGTATTCCTGATTGTGGCGCTGGAGCTTCTGTTGTCCGGGCTGTGCTTCTGCTGGCCCGGGGTGGCAAGGCTGCTGTTTGGCTCCCCTGTCACGGTAATCCGCAACGGAAAGATCTGCCGCGACACCCTGCGGGCGCTGCGCTTCGGAACCGGTGACCTGCTGGAAGCGCTGCGCGGCAAGGAGGTGTTCAACCCGGCTCAGGTGCGATGGGCTGTGGTGGAAACAAACGGAAGCATCAGTATCTGCAAGACCGGAGAGGAAGAACCTTTTGTTCCGGTTATTGCCGACGGTCAGCTGTTGAAAGGTGCGCTGCTGCTGTGTGAAAAGGATGATCCGTGGCTTTCGCAGGTTCTAAAACAGGAGGACTGTACCCGGGAACAGGTGATGCTGCTCCTGGTGCGCACAAGCGGCGAATATCAATTGATCAAAAAAGAAAACAGCCCCTCTCCGCAAAAGCGGAACAAGGGGCTGTGGAAAGGGCATTTATGAACCGGCTGCGGGCAGCTGCGGTGATTCTGGCGACGCTGCTGCTGCTCACACTGGCCAGCCAGCGTCTGGTATCCGACTCTCTGGATTCCCTGGAGACCGGACTGACACAGGTGGAACGGCTGTGCGCCGATGGTGCATACCAGACCGCAAAAGAGCGGCTTTACAATATAACGCAGGCCTACCAGAAAAAACAGGCCGTTCTGGCACTTTTCATCCGCCGGGATAAACTCAGCGAGTTGGAGACCTCGCTTTACAGCCTGACGGCCTATGTGCACGCGGACTACCGGCAGGATCTTTTCTGTGAGACCGGCAGACTGAAGGCACAGCTGAACGGCATTCGCCGGTTATTCTTCGGTCTGCTCTGAGCGCTTGCTGAGCATCTCCTTCAGCTCGTTCATGAAGGTGTTCAGATCGGAGAACTGACGGTAGACCGAGGCAAACCGCACATAGGCGACCTCATCGATTTTCTTCAGCTCTTTCATCGCCAGCTCACCGATGTGGATGGAGGTAACCTCACGCTCGTAGCTGTTCAGAAGAGACTGCTCGATGTTGTCCACCGCGCGCTCCAACATCTCGTAGCTGACCGGACGCTTTTCGCAGGCGCGCAGCATACCGCCCAACAGCTTCTGACGGTCGAACACCTGGCGGGACCGGTCCTTTTTAATGACCATCAAAGGAACGGTTTCCACGATTTCGTAGGTGGTAAACCGCTTGCCGCAGCGCAGGCATTCCCGGCGGCGGCGAATCTTTTCGCCGTCCTCTGTGGGGCGGGAATCAATTACCTTGGATTCCAGTTCGCCGCAGTAAGGGCACTTCATATGGGGTCCTCCTTTGATGGCGGCCGGGTTACGCTTGTCCCCGTGCCGCGGTTTAAGATTCCGTTATTATAACACAGATGCACCTGCTGTTGCAATCCGGTTTTTTCAGGCCTGCAGCAGCTTTTCCAGACAGGCAAGACGGACACTGATGCAGAGCAGCTGGCTTGCCTGCTCCAGCTCGGCCACCGTGGGGTACGAGGGAGCGATGCGCAGGTGATGGTCCTGGGGGTCGTTGCCGTACGGATAGGCAGAGCCCGCCGGGGTGAGCACCACACCGGCCTCCTTGCACAGCTGAACCACACGCTTGGCACAGCCGTCCATCACATACAGGCTGATGAAATAACCGCCCTTGGGATCGGTCCAGCGGGCAATGCTGCCGCAGGGAGCCAGCTGCTGGGCAAAGGCCTGCTTGATCAGTTCAAATTTGGGCTCCAGAATGGCCCGGTGCTTTTTCATATGCTCCAGCACGCCCGCCTTGTTCTTCAAAAAGCTCACATGACGCATCTGGTTCATCTTGTCAAAGCTGATGGCCATGGGTGCCATCTGGGTGAGAATGTGGCGGATGTTGGCCTCGCTGGCGGCCAGCGCTGCAACGCCCGCGCCCGGGAAGGTCACCTTGCTGGTGGAGCATACCAGCAGCGGCCGGTTCGGGGTGCCGTATTTTTTACACTCGGTCAGGATGCCGGGAACCGAGCACAGCTCATCGGTCAGGTGGTGTACACAGTAGGCATCGTCCCAGATGATCTTGAAATCCGGCGCGCCGGTTTTCATACTGGCCAGGCGGCGCACGGTCTCAGCGCTGTAGATGTAGCCGTCCGGGTTGGAATACAGCGGCACGCACCAGATGCCCTTCACGCTGGGATCGGCGGCGAGCTGCTCCACCAGGTCCATATCGGGGCCATCCTCATGCATCGGCACCGGGATCATCTCGAAGCCGAAATATTCGGTGATGGCAAAATGTCGGTCGTAGCCGGGCACCGGGCACAAGAATTTCAGCTTCTCTTCCATTCGCCAGGGATGCTCGCTGTCCGCAAAGCCGACACGCCAGCCCATATCGATCATGTAGTACATCAGTGTGAGCGAGGCATTTCCGCCCACGATGACCTCGTTCTCCTCCACGCCCATCAGCTCGGCAAAGAAGCGGCGGGCCTGGGGCATGCCGGGCAGCAGGCCGTAGTTGCGGGAATCCTCACCGTTTTCTCCGATGTATTGATTCTGGCTGAGCAGCCCGTTGGACAGCTCCAGCTGTTCGGTGCAGGGCTTGCCGCGGGACATATCCAGCTTCAGCCCCTTGGCCTGATACTCCTGATACTGTGCCAGAACTGCCTGGTATTCCTCATGCAGCTCCTGTTTGGTCATGCTCTGGTATTCTTTCATTGCAAACGCTCCTCTTTTGCAGCTTCCCAGCGGCGCACCCGGCGCAATTCTGCACCCAGCGCGGGGTGGAACGACTCCTGATTTTCGAACTTATTATAGTATAAATCCGGACAGTGCACAACCCGAAATCGGGAGTTTTATCCGGGAAAACACACACTGGCAATAAGACACACTTTTCCTGATTGCCGGACATAAAAACACCGGAGCAAAGCGAACTTTGCTCCGGTTTGGTGCCGCTGACCGGGATCGAACCGGTACGCCTTATTAGGGCGAGGGATTTTAAGTCCCTTGCGTCTGCCAGTTCCGCCACAGCGGCAAGCCTAATTCCCTTCTTCGCACCTTCGCGCGGACGGAAAGGACGTGGCTTTGATTCAGATGCCTGTTTTTGAAAAAATCGAACGCCGGAAATTGTTTGCTCTGGGCTGCCTGCTGGGAGCGGCGGTTTTCTTTTTGCTGTACGGCTTTGCCCCGCTGGATGTGACCAACGACGCATGGCTGCGCGGCGGATACATTGAGGCGGATATCCTGCAGCATTACGCTGGCTGGCTGTTTTACCGGCAGTCAGAGCTGTCGGTACCCTTCTGCTTTTCTGAGCTCATCAACTGGCCCTTTGGCCTGAGCGTGGCGTTTACCGACTCCATTCCTCTGTTCGCGGCGCTGTTCCGCCTGCTGGAGCCGCTGCTGCCCGCCACGTTCCAGTACTTCGGGTTGTTCACGCTACTCTGTTTTGTGCTGCAGGGCGGCTTTGCCTGCCTGCTGGTGGGGTTATTCACCCGCCGTTTGCCTGCTGTGCTGCTGGGAGCGGTTCTTTTTGTGTTCAGCCCCATTTTGCTGGAGCGAGCATTCCGTCACACTGCCCTTGCGGCGCAGTTTCTGATTCTGGCTGCGCTGTACTATTACATCCGCGGCCGCAGAGAGAAACGCTTTTTCTATCCCGGATTGTTTCTTGTAAACTGTGTGACGCTGGCAATCCATCCGTACTTTGCCCCCATGACCTACGCGCTCACCTTTGCACTGCTGGTAGAGCATGCGGTGTTCCAGAAACAGATCGCGAAACCGGTCACGCTTCTGGTAGCTAACCTGGGCTGCACTGCCTTGGTAGGCTGGCTGTTCGGCCTGTTCAGCGGCGGGTCTGCATCCGGCGGAAGCGGCGTGCAGTACGGGCATTTCTGCATGAACCTGAACACGCTTTGGAACCCGGTCAGCCGGGGCATGGACCACTGGAGTCTGTTTTTGCCCGCACAGAATCAGACACTGGGCAACTACGACGGTTTTAATTACCTGGGCCTTGGCATGCTCCTGTGCAGTGTGGCAGTGGTGCTGGCAATGCTGCGCTGGCGCCGGGATGGGCTGCTGGAGCGGCTGAAAAAACGTTTCGGTCTGCTGTTCGTTGTAGCCTGCCTGACAGTGTTCGCGGTCAGCAATGTGATCACCGCCAATGGTGCGGTACTCGCCCGCCTGCCTCTGCCCGGCTTCGTGGTTCAGCTGGCAACCACCCTGCGTTCCAGCGGGCGGCTGTTTTGGCCGGTGTATTACCTGATCTTCCTGTGCTGCGTGGCCGGACTGATTCGGCTGACACAGCACCAAAAGCAGTGGGTACAGACCGCTGTGATCGGTGCGCTCTGCCTGGTGCAGCTGGTGGACCTGAGTCCGGCACTGCTGGAGAAGGCCCGCTCCTTCCGTCCCTATTCCGATGCGGGCTTCAACCTGCTGAACCAGGAGAACAGCAGCCTTGCCGCCTTGCTGGATGCGACTGAGGGCAAATATCAGCATCTGGTGGCGCTGGACCCGCTGAAAACCAGCGGTCTGAGCCTGGCAATTTACACCGCTGATGCGGGAATGACCAGCAGCGACACCTCTTTCACCGCTCGCTATGATGAGGCGCAGGCCCAGCAGCGGCGGGAGGAGTTTCTGCAGGCCATCACCAGTGGTGAGCTGCCTGCGGACACCATCTTCTTCACCGAACAGGAGGAAACCTTCCTGGGTGTGGCGCAGACTGCACAGGAGCAGGGCGCCTGGTGCGGTGTGTTGTATCAGCAAACCGGCGATGGCAGCAGCGCTCCGCTGGTTTATGTGATTGCCCCCGGCCTGGAGGAATTTTCCCATCCGCTGGCACAGGAATTCAGCGAGGATTACCCGCTTCACCTGGCGGATTATTCCGATGATTTCTGGGATCGCGGTATTCTGAGCCTGAATCTGGAGAGCATCGGCCGACAGGAGGACGCGAACAAGGTAATTCTCTTCTATGATACTCCCTTTGCCCGCCAGAAGCTGGAGGGCGCAACTGCTCTTTCCGATGGGGAGGGCGGTGTTTATCCCATTCTTGAAGTAAGCGACCAGGATGCCGGCTGGCTGATGGTCACCCTGGACATTGACGACGCACACCGGCTGTACCGTGAAAATGGCCTGTGCAAGGATTTGGAGGTCCTTTCATGAAGATCATTCCCGTGAAAAGTCTTACCCCGGTAAGACTGGACAAATATCTTACCGAACAATTCCCTGCCCTGACCTTCGGCAAGCTGAACAAGGCGCTGCGTGAAAACAAGATCAAGCTGAACGGAAAAAAGCAGCCCCTCTCCACCCGGGTGCAGACCGGCGACGAGATTCGGCTGTTCCTGCCGGACGATCAGCTGGCTCCGGCAGAGACGAAAGGTCCTGCGTTTCTGCGCGCCCGCTTTGCGGCAAAGCCGGTTTATGAGGATGAGCACATTCTTTTGGTGGACAAGCCCGCCGGTCTGCCGGTGATTCATGATACCGAGCCGGACACCCTGATCCACCGGGCCATGTTGTATCTGCATCAGGAGCATGGCTGGGAGCCGGGCAAAGGCCCTGCCCCTGCTTTGTGTCACCGGCTGGACACCGGCACCAGCGGTCTGGTGCTGATTGCCAAGGACCCGCAGACCGAGCAGCTGCTTACCAGTTTGATTCGAGAACGCGCGATTCGAAAGGAATATCTCTGCGTGACCTTCGGGCGGCCCCGGCCGGAACAGGCCACCCTGGGCGGCTATCTGACCAAGGACGCGGGCAAGGGCCTGGTACGGGTGAGTGAACGCCCCACGCCCGGCGGCAGGGAGATCGAGACCCGCTACAAAACGCTGGCAGTCAGCGGCCGTCTTGCCCTGCTGCAGGTGGAGCTGATCACCGGACGGACTCATCAGATCCGGGCGCACCTGGCCAGCATCGGCTGCCCCATTCTGGGCGACAGCAAATACGGCAACAATGCCGCCAACCGGGAGCTGAAGCTGAAATACCAGGCCCTGTGTGCCTGGCAGCTCACCTTCCCCACCCTGACCGATCCGCTGCTGCAGGGTGTGAGCGGACGCAGCTTTCAGGCGGAAAAGCCCTGGTGGCACCAGCAGCTGCTGGAGGGCAAGCTGAAATAAAACAAAAGGCCCGAGGTCGTGAGCAGAGCAAATCGCTCTTCGCACGGCCCCGGGCCTTTTTGATTATTCTTCGGTCTGCTCGGCCAGCGCCTGGGCCTCCTCATAGGTGTACAGCTGATTGAGCACCTGACACAGTGCCTTTTTGGAAAGGCGGGGCGGCAGGCCCAGCCTTCGCAGAAACGCAAAGCGCTGCTCCTGACTGCCTGCGGTGCCGGAAAGCCCCCATTGGTACAGATCGGTATAGGTGATGGCCCGGCCGCTGCGGGCGGCGGTTTCGCTGGCGCCTGCGTCCAGCAGCGCCTTTTTCAGCGCCTCAGGCGGCAGGCCCTCCACGCCCAGCAGGCCCTCCTTGCCGGGGACCGCCTTGCGGGATTCCTTGCCCGGGATTGCGGGCACATAGGCCTGCCGTACATACTCCTGCCCGATCAGGTTGGACAAAAAGTTCCGGATACGGAAACCCGCCGCGTCCGGGTCGGTGAGCAGAATCACGCCTCGCTGGCGGCCCAGCTCCTTGAGAAGGGCCTGGGTCTGCTTATCCTTGTAGATGGCGAAACCGTCGGTGGTGAGAATCAGACCATCCACCACCGAGCTGAGCGCGGCCGCATCGTACCGGCCCTCCACCACAATCACCTGCTGAATGCGAAGCTTGTCGTTCATCGGCTCACCCCCGCGGCTGCCAGACGGCAAAGTGTGGTTTGCAGCAAAACGGCGCTGTCCACCGGGGAGCCCTTCAGCCCCTGATCCAGCTCCAGCAGAATCTCCAGACATTGCTCCAGCTGGGGCAAGGTATACCGGGCGGCGGTTTCGGCGGATTTTTTCAGCCGGTAATCGCTGCCCTTGTAGCCCAGGTCCTTGTGCACCTGACTGTAGCTTTTCTTGACGGAAAGGCCAGCCTTGACCCGGTACAGGTCCACATAGCTGCCGATCATGGCGGCAGTGATGGCGATGGGGTCATTTTGCAGCCGAAGCAGCGTGTTCAGCTTTTCGCAGGCCTTGGCGGCGTTCTTGCCGGTGATCAGGCGGACCATATCGAAGACATCCGCCTCCAGGTTCTGGGTGCTCATCTCCACGATCAGACCCGGGGTGATCTCGGTGTAGCCGCTGGCAGCGGCCAACTTGTCCACCTCGTTTTCCAGCAGGAACAGGTCCTGCCCGCAGCGCTCCAGCAAAAGACCCGCCGCGCTTTCGCTCATGGCAGTATCCATGCCCTGCGCCCGCTGCCGCAGCATGAGGCGCAACTCCTGCACGCCGGGATGGGCCACCTCGGCGGCATAGCCCAATGCCTCACAGGTCTCGATCAGCTTTTTGGCCTGCTTGGGCAGCTTCAGCTTGCCTCGTTCCTCGCTGAATACACTGTGGATAACGAACACCGCGTTTTCAGTGCTGGCTAGCACATCGCAGAACTCAGCCATATCCTTTTCCGAATAGGCCGAGGGCTGCAGCATGGGCAGCTCCACGATGCGGCGGGTGCCGAAAAAGGAGATGGTGCCCGCTGCCATGACCAGCTCCTCCACCGTGGGGGCAGGGCCATCCAGACGGGTACTCTCCCCATCCTCCTGCAGCAGGGCGGCCGCCGTCTTTTCCGCAGCTGCCCGCGCCAGAAACGGGTCGGAAGAATAGTAATAAAAAACCGGCACGCCCTTTTTCAGTGCGGCCTGCTGTTTTTGCTCAGAATGCAGCATTGGTTACCCCCTCGAATGTGATTGCCCTGCCGGGGCGGATGTACACGGTGCCACCCAAAGGCGCATAGCGCCAGCGGACGCCCGTTTTGCCGGAGTGCCAGTCGTAGGCCTTGGCGGTGAGCACCTGCACCGGCTCCACCAGCCCCGGATCGGAGGAGCCTGCCAGAAGCAGGTCCGTTTGCAGCGGCGTACCCGCCTCCAGCTGGCCGGTGATCATAGCCACCCGGTAGCCCTCGATCTCCATAAGCGCCAGATTGGCACCGCTCTGGTTGACCAGCGAAAGCCGTATCCCATAAAAATCTTCGGTCCATTGTTCGTTCTTCGGCAGATCCTCTGCGGAAAGCTGTCTGCCCGAAGTCTTCAGACTCCCCGGGTCCTGGCGCAGGTCCACCCAGAGCTCCGCTTCCTCCAATCCCTGTGCTTCCAGTGCAGCTTGTGCCTGCTGGCGGTTGCTTTCTCCGCCCCGGAACAACACCATTGCGTGCTGCTGTACTGTTACTACCGCGCAGGGATTGGATGTGCTGCCTACCAGCCGGATTGTGATCACATCCCGCCCAAGCTGGGTGAAAAGCCCAAAGGACAACCCCAGTCCCACGCATAGAACCGGAAGCGCCCAGCGCAGGCAGCACTTTTTCCAGGCATACCAAAGGACTGCCCCGCAGACAAGCACAGCAAACACCGTGAATGCCGTGGGCAGCACTAGCTGCGCGGCCGGAAGCGATGAGGTGTAAAACACAATGGTATTCTGCAGCTTTACCAGAAGCGCCGCCAGCAGCATCACCGCCCGGGTGATGTGATAGAAAGCCGGAACAAGCCCGGTCACCGCGCAGATCAGGCCCAGACAGACAATAGGCCCCACCAGAGGCATCACCAGCAGATTGGTCAGCACGGAAACGCCGCTGACTGAAAGACCGTGCACCAGCTGAAGCGGCAGCGTGAAAAGTGCCGCCAGAAGCGGAACCAACAGCACAGTGCACCAGCGCCGTATCCGGCAGCGCCAGGGATGCTCCTCCAGTTCACTCAGCCGCATGGGCGGAAAGATTCGGGCGGCACAGAGTACCCCAAGCGTGGCGGCAAAGGAAAGCTGCAGCCCCAGATCGCACACCGCATAGCAGTTTTGCAGCGACAGCAGCACCGCAGCCACTCCCAGCGAGGTGAAGGAATCAGCCGGTTGGAGAAACAGTGCACCAGCATAGAAGATCAGTGCACCCATTCCGGCCCGCGTCACCGATGGGGTGAAGCCGACCAGAGCCATCATGCCTACCACCAGAACCATGGCGGCCAGTGCCTTCTGGCGTCGGAACCGGCCGCTGCAAGGGCGGTTGCCCAGAAACGCGCTGCACAAAAGTGTCAGGTGAAGGCCGGACACCACCAGTAGATGGGAAACACCGGCTGCCCGGTAGGCGTCGCTGATCTCATCAGTCAGGCGGCTTTTGTCCCCCACCGCCATGGCGGAGAGCACGCTGCCCAGCTCCGGCGCGAGATACCGGCGGCAATTGCGGGCAAGGGTTTCCTGCAGCTGCCGCAGGAAAAAGCGCGGCGCCCGGCTTTGCCCCTCCAGTGTCACGTCCTCTGCGGTCACTGCCCGCAAGAGCACTCCGTCCGCCAGATTGCCGTAGTAGTATTCATCCTTCTCCAGAAGCTCCACAGAAAAGGTCCCGCGAAGGATATCTGCACGCTCGCATTCCGGCATTGCTACTGTCGAAATCCGAAACTGTTTCCAGCCGGGGAGCTGCTTGCCGTTCAGCTCCAGCACAGTGAACTCCCCGCGCACTGTCCCATCCTGAAAGCCCGGGTCCACCTGCTCGGCCAGCACAACCGCCTCCACTTCCTCCCCTGCAAGAGCAAAGGCAGGAGCCACCACGATGTCGTACATCAGCGAGTGAAGGAAAATAGCAGCCAGCCCTACCAGTGGAAACAGAAAACTATAGTTTCGCTTTCCCAGGGCCAACGCACACCAGAATATGCATACAAAAACTGCCGCGAGCAGCCCAAGGGCCACAGGCGGCAGATACACAGCGATGAGTTTGGCGGCAAACCAAACAAAACAGCAAGCTGCCAGTACCCGTCTCATTTGCGTGCGGGGATCAGTGGGTGAACAGAGGCAGTTTTTCCAGGAAAATGATATCGGTGCGGTCGGCTGCGTCGCCTTCTGCCAGCGCAGCTGCACGGCCTACCACCGTACCGGTGCTCTTTTCCACCAGAGTCTCCAGCGCATGCAGGGAGCCGCCGGTGCTGATCACGTCGTCCACAATCAGAATCCGCTTGCCGTTCATGGCCTCCAGATCCTTCTGGTCAATCACCAGCTTCTGGCGGGCGCTGGTGGTGATGGATTGATCCTCTACAACCACCGGGTTCTGCATGTAAAGCTTTTCGCCTTTACGAGCAGGAATATACAGCTTTCCGCTCTGGCGGCTCATCTCGTAGGCCAGAGGAATGCCTTTTGCCTCGGCAGTGACGATCACATCAAACTCCGGGCACTTCTCAAGCAGTGCTTTGGCGCAGGCAACGGTCAGCTCCACATCGCTGAACATAATGAAGGCAGCAATGGAAAGATGCTCGTTGATGGCGCAGATGGGCAGTTCCCGGGTCACGCCTGCCACATGCAGGGTATAGGTTTCACTCATAATCAGATATCTCCTTTTCTCTCACACAGCGCAGAACAGCCCGCGCATCAGCCCGGAGGCCAGGCAAGGCTGCGCTTTGCCAGCACATGAAAGTGCAAATGCTTTACACTCTGGCCGCCGTCCTCGCCCACGTTGGTCACCACACGGTAACCGTTATCGCAGCCCAGCTCCTTGCACAGGCGAGCAATGGTGGCAAAGATATGCGCCAGCAGCTCACCATCCTGCTCGGTGAGCGCGGCAGCGGAATCCACATGTTGCTTGGGAATCACCAAGAAGTGAACCGGTGCCTGCGGATCAATGTCGTAAAACGCAAGGATCTTGTCGTCCTCGAACAGCTTATTCGAGGGGATCCGGCCCTGGGCGATTTTGCAGAACAAGCAATCCATTGAAACATCTCCTTTCCAGAATCCAACAATGCGTCAAAACAGGCTGCGAACACCGGGATGCCTTCTCCCGGTGTTCGCAGTGAAAAACAAATGGGATCAGCCCTCCAGGATGCCCTTCACAATACCGGCGACAGCGTTCAGAGCCTCGTCGATCTTGTTCTCGTCCTTCAGACCAGCCATGGCGAAGTCGGGCTTACCGCCGCCGTTGCCGCCGGCAATGACCGCGATCTGCTTGACCAGAACGCCGGCCTTCAGGCCTGCGTCCAGAGCGCCCTTGCCGCAGGAAACAGCCAGAGTGATCTTGCCATCGGTGGAGCCCACCAGAGCAGCCACGGTGTTGGAAGCCTTGTCGCGCACCTTTTCCGCCATGCTGCGCAGCGCCTCGGGAGCAGTGCCGGAGAAGTAAGCAGTCAGGATCTTGATGCCGTTCACATCCTCGGCAGCCTCAAACAGGCCGTCGATCTTGCTGGCAGCGGCGGCAGCCTTGGCGGCATCCAGCTCCTTGCTCAGAGCCTTCACTTCGCTGGCCACAGCCACAGCGCGCAGGGGCAGATCCTTCATGTTATTGACCTTCAGCGCGTCTGCTACCTTGTGCAGCATCCCGGTGCGCTCGTCCAGCAGGTTCAGCACGCCGTAGCCGGTGGTGCCTTCAATACGGCGGATGCCGGCAGCTACGCTGGATTCGCTCAGGATCTTGAAGCAGCCCAGCTGAGCGGTATTCTTCACATGAGTACCGCCGCAGAACTCGGTGGACCAGCCATTTACGTCTACAACACGGACCACGTCGCCGTACTTCTCGCCAAACAGAGCCATGGCACCCATCTTCTTGGCCTCTGCAATGGGCAGGTTCTGGATGTTCACATCCAAAGCCTCGAAGATCTTCTGGTTTACGATATGCTCCACCAGAGCCAGCTCCTCGGGAGTCACAGCACTGAAATGGGTGAAGTCGAAGCGCACGCGCTCGTCGTCCTCGTAGGAACCGGCTTGATGCACGTGGCTGCCCAGCACCTCGCGCAGAGCCTTCTGCAGCAGGTGGGCACTGGTGTGATTGCGGGCGATGGACATCCGGCGGCCCTTGGACACAGCGGCGGTCACACTGTCGCCCACCTTCACGGTGCCCTCCACCAGGGTGCAGGTGTGCACGAAGTAGCCCTTGCCGGTCTTCTTCACGTCCTTCACTTCCAGGCGGGCTCCATCAGCGGTCACGATGGAGCCGGTGTCGGCCACCTGTCCGCCGCTCTCAGCGTAGAAGGGAGTCTGATCCAGAACCACCAGAACGCCTTCCTTGGCGCCCTCATCGGTGGAGATGGCATTCTCCAGCTCCTCACCGTCAGACAGAGCCATCACCTGGCCCTTGTCCTCCAGCTTCTCGTAGCCGGTGAACACAGTGGCGGGCACGGTCAGCTCGCTGAACAGGTCGGAATCCCAGCCGGAGATGCCGCGGGACAGACGGTCCTTACGAGCTTTCTCCTTCTGCTTCTTCATCTCAGAGTGGAAGTTCTCCTCATCCACGATGATGCCGGCCTCGGCAGCGATCTCGCGGGTCAGATCCAGGGGGAAGCCGAAGGTGTCGTTCAGCTTGAAGGCGTCGATACCGGAGAGGATCTTCTCCTTGCCGGCCACGGCGGCCTTGGTGATGTTGTCGATCAGGTTGTTCAGGATCGCCATGCCCTGGTCGATGGTTTTGTAGAAGCGCTCTTCCTCGGTACCGATGACCTTCTTGATGTAGTCGGCATGCTCCTCCAGCTCGGGGTAGCCGGCCTTGTTCTCATGGATAACAGTATCCACCAGCTCGGTCAGGAAGGGGCGGGTGATGCCCAGCATCCGGCCGTGACGGGCGGCGCGGCGCAGCAGGCGGCGCAGCACGTAGCCGCGGCCCTCGTTGGAGGGCATGATGCCGTCGCTCACCATGAAGGTGGTGGAGCGGATGTGGTCGGTGATCACGCGGATGGAGATGTCGGTCTTGGCATCCTCGCCATAGGTCTTGCCGCTGATCTTCTCCACATGGTTCAGGATAGCGCGAACGGTGTCAACCTCGAACAGGTTGCCCACGCCCTGCATCACGCAGGCCAGACGCTCCAGACCCATGCCGGTATCGATGTTGGGGCGCTCCAGGCGGGTGTAGTTACCCTTGCCGTCGGAGTCGAACTGGCTGAACACCAGGTTCCAGACCTCCATGTAGCGGTCGCAGTCGCAGCCAACCTTGCAGTCGGGCTTGCCGCAGCCGTGCTCGGGGCCGCGGTCAAAGTAGATCTCACTGCAGGGGCCGCAGGGGCCGGAGCCGTGCTCCCAGAAGTTGTCTTCCTTGCCGAAGCGAACCATGTGGTCCTCAGCAATGCCGATGTCCTTGGTCCAGATGTCCCAGGCCTCGTCGTCGTCCTCGTAAACCGAGATGTACAGCAGCTCAGCGGGGATCTCCAGAACCTTGGTCAGGAACTCCCAGGCCCAGGCAGTGGCTTCCTTCTTGAAGTAATCCTGGAAGCTGAAGTTGCCCAGCATCTCGAAGTAGGTGCCGTGACGGGCAGTGATGCCCACGCGCTCGATATCCGGGGTACGGATGCACTTCTGGCAGGTGGTCACCCGATGACGGGGAGGCTCCTCCTGACCCAGGAACCACTTCTTCATGGGGGCCATGCCGCTGTTGATCAGCAGCAGGCTGTTGTCGTTCTTCGGTACCAGGGGGAAGCTGTCCAGCCGCAGGTGGCCCTTGCTCTCGAAAAACGAAAGATACTTTTCACGCAGTTCATTCAAACCGGTCCATTGCATCGTTCATAACTCCTCTACATGTGTTGTGTACAAAACGTCTGATCAGATAATTGCTCGATCGCCGGAGAAAAAAGAATAGCCCTCGCCCCCAAACAGGGACGAAGGCTATAAAACTCTCCGTGGTACCACCCAGATTGTGGCTTCGATGCTTCGAAACCACCGCTTTTCGCGCGTTAACGCCGCGTTACGCCCAATTCATCACCGGGGGCTCAAGGGTGGCATGGGGCGGGAGTATAAGCAGAGATCTTGCACCGAATGATCTCCTCTCTGTGGCTATCTGCCCGCCATTGGCCCTATCACAGCCATTATCATAATCATTTACTTTACAAGTATAGCGCGTGCCGTACCGCTTGTCAACTGTCGGCGGTGGATTTTGCCTGTTCTTCTTTCAGCTGCTCCTGCTGTTCAAAGATCTGTGCACGGGTCTCCTCGCTTTGCAGCCAGAACAATCCATCGCATACCTGGGCAAAAATGGCAGCGGAGCTTGTTTCCGGTTCCGGCGTGCCGTCCTGCAGTACCACGATGGTATACAGTGGGTCCTCTGCCGGATAAAAACCCGCAAACCAATAGTTCATCTCTTCCCTGCCCTCTTCATCGAACACGGCAGTTTGGGCGGTTCCGGTTTTGCCAGCGGCTGTGCCGTTTTGCGGGGCAGCCTGTGCACCGATGCCCTCATTCACCACTCCGGCCAGCATGTCGCACAGTGTTTCGGCGGTGGATGTGCTCACCACCTGACGGGTATCCGGCTGATACAGCTGGCGGACCATCTCGCCGGTGGTCTCATCGATCACCGCTTCCAGAAAGCTGGGGCTGCGGTAGACTCCGTCGGCCGCAAGAGCATTGTAGGCAGCGGCCAGTTGGACCGGCGCGGCCATCAGCTGGCCCTGGCCGAAGCTGAAGTTTGCCAGCTGGCCCAGATCTTCCAACGTTTCCTCCTCTGGCACCACTCCCTCGGCGCTTTTCAGCCCACCTGCCAGATAGACCGTCTGCCCGAAGCCGAATTGCCGGGCCAGTTCTGCCACGCGGCTGCCGCCCAGCTGCATACCCAGATCAATGAAAAAGCAGTTGCAGCTTTTTTCCAGTGCTCCGCGGATGTTCATCAGCCCGTGGGCTCGGTCCAGGGCACAGTGGTAGTCGTGATCGCTGATGGTAATCACACCCTCGCACTCCATGCTGTACCAGCCGATGCCCCGCTCCAGTGCAGCGGCAGCCAGGATCGGCTTGAACACAGACCCCACATTGTATTGGCATAGTACCCGATTCAAAAACGGCGAGTTCTCGTTTTGCAGACTGGCCTGAATGTTCTCCGGGTCGAATTCCGGCATGCTTACACTGGCACGGACCTTTGCGGTGGCCACATCCAGGACCAATATACAGCCGGTACTCATGGATGTTTGAGCAATGGCCTCGCACACCCGTTGGGTGGCGGTATCCAGGGTAAGCATCACCCCCTGCCCTTCCTCCTGTTGCTCTAGCAGTTGGGGTTCGCTGCCTGCAAGCAATGAACCCTGTGCTGTGGTCACACACTGCACCTCGCGGGCGGACCGGCCACTGGTGAGCAACTCGTCAAACGCCTGCTCCAGACCAGCCACGCCGCTGCCATCCCCATTTAAATAACCGATCAGGTGCTCCGCTAGGGGCAGCGGGCAATAGCGGTTGGGTACGGAATAGGTATAGATTCCCTGATCGGTAAGATCCCGGTCCACCTGAACCAGAAAAGGAGCCAGTGCATTTCGTTTTTCATAGAGATAGGCCTGTTCGCTGTAGGGGACGTATTGAAACAGTTCCGCGTAGCTGCTCTCTCCCGGGATGGACAATGCATAATACTGCTGCCCGTACCCGGTCAAAGGCGTTCCGTTGCAGTCATATAAGTTGCCCCGGCTGTTTTCCAGCGTGAGCGTGGTCACTGTTTGCGCCTGTGCCGTCCGGGCGTACTCCCGGTTTTGCGCCAGCAGATATAGCCTGCCCATTACTACGGAAAAAGCCAGGAGCATTGCACCAAACAGTGCAGCAAGACGTTTCTGCGTCATTCTCTCCACCTCCGCTTTCAGTTTGGGCAGATGAATCGGAGTTCATTCCGTGGAGCACCGAAAAACACCGAACCGGGCCCGCTCGGCAGAAAGCTGCTTTACGCAAAAAGGCCTGCATGCGCATTGCATGCAGGCCTTTGCTGTTTGGGTTATGGGGTTATGGTATGGCTTAGTACATGCCGCCCATACCGCCCATGTCGGGAGCGGGCGCAGCAGCAGGCTGCTCGGGCTCGTCGGCAACCAGGCTCTCAGTGGTCAGAACCATGGAAGCAACGCTGGCGGCGTTCTCCAGAGCGGAACGGGTCACCTTGGTGGGATCAACGATGCCGGCCTCGATCATGTCGCAGTACTGCTCCTTCTGAGCATCGAAGCCGTAGTTGGACTTGCCGGAGCTCAGGATCTTGTCGATGATGACGCTGCCCTCCAGACCGGCGTTCTGAGCGATCTGGCGCAGAGGAGCTTCCAAAGCCTTCAGAACGATGCGGGCACCGGTGCGCTCGTCGCCTTCCAGCTCGTCGCATACCTTCTGCACAGCGGGGATGGCGTTGATGGCAGCAGTGCCGCCGCCGGCCACGATGCCCTCTTCCACAGCAGCCTTGGTGGCGTTCAGAGCGTCCTCAATGCGCAGCTTCTTGTCCTTCATTTCCACTTCGGTGGCAGCGCCCACGCGGATCACGGCAACACCGCCGGCCAGCTTGGCCAGACGCTCCTGCAGTTTCTCGCGGTCGAAATCGCTGGTGGAGCTTTCCATCTGGGCACGGATCTGGTTCACGCGCTCCTTGATCAGCTCCTTGGCACCGGCGCCATCCACGATGGTGGTGTTCTCCTTGGTCACCTTGACCTGACGGGCACGGCCCAGCATGTCAACGGTGGTCTCCTTCAGGTCGTAGCCCAGCTCTTCGCTGATGACCTGGCCGCCGGTCAGGATGGCGATATCCTGCAGCATCTCCTTGCGGCGATCGCCGAAGCCAGGAGCCTTAACGGCCACGCAGGTGAAGGTGCCGCGCAGACGGTTCACGATCAGGGTGGACAGAGCCTCGCCCTCAATATCCTCAGCGATGATGACCAGCTTTTTGCCGCTCTGTACGATCTGCTCCAGCAGGGGCAGCAGGTCCTGGATCACGCTGATCTTCTTGTCGGTGATCAGGATGTAGGCGTCATCGATCACGGCCTCCATCTTCTCGGTGTCGGTCACCATGTAGGGGGTGATGTAGCCACGGTCGAACTGCATGCCTTCCACGACCTCGGAGTAGGTCTCGGCGGTCTTGCTCTCTTCGATGGTGATCACGCCATCAGCAGTTACCTTCTCCATAGCCTCGGCGATCAGCTCGCCAACGGTGGCGTCATCAGCGGAAACGGTGGCAACACGGGCGATGTCCTTGGAGCCGTTTACCTTCTGGCTGTTGGCAGCAAAAGCGGAAACAGCAGCCTTCACAGCCTTCTGCATGCCGCGCTTTACATCCATAGGGTTGGCGCCGGCAGCAACGTTCTTCATGCCCTCGTGTACCAGAGCCTGGGCCAGAACGGTGGCGGTGGTGGTGCCGTCGCCAGCGATGTCGTTGGTCTTGGTGGCAACTTCACGAACCAGCTGAGCACCCATGTTCTCGAACACGTCCTTCAGCTCGATCTCCTTGGCGATGGTTACACCGTCATTGGTGATCACGGGGCTGCCGAACTTCTTGCCCAGCACCACGTTGCGGCCCTTGGGACCCATGGTGATGCGGACGGTGTCAGCCAGGGTATCAATACCAGCGGAAAGGGCCTTGCGGGCAGCCTCGCCATGCAGAATTTGTTTTGCCATAATGAATCTCTCCTTTTATTGCGGGATGCGCAGCGCGCATTCGATCAGTCAGTTTTGAAAACGGAGGATGGAAATTACTCCTCCACGATGGCCAAGATGTCGCTCTGGCGCACGATGGTGCATTCCTCGCCGTCCACCTTCACCTCGGTGCCGGAGTACTTGCTGGTGAGGACCTTATCGCCTACCTTGACGATCATCTCCACTTCCTTGCCGTCTACCATGCCGCCGGGGCCAACTGCCAGCACCTCGGCCACCTGGGGCTTTTCCTTGGCGGAACCGGCCAGGATGATGCCGCTCTTGGTGGTTTCTTCGGCTTCAACGGTCTTGATCACAACGCGATCTGCAAGAGGCTTGATTTTCATGGAAGATATCCTCCTATTCAAAAATAAATTTAATGATAACAAAAATTTGTTTAGCACTCATTCTACCTGAGTGCTAATGTATATTTTAGTCGCTCTTCCCGGAAAAATCAAGTGGATAAATAAAAAATTTTTTGTGAACAAACCATGATTTTACCTGCTTGATCTCTTTGTTCTGCGTTCTGCAAGCTTTTTCGGCACACTTCCTTTTCTTTGTTAGCAATATCGACATCTGCTTTGCTGCTTGGTTTTGCTTTTTGTTTCGCACAAAGAAAAGGCTGCGGGCCGAAATCCTCTGATTCCTTCCCACTGCCTTTTTCATTTAATTATGGGCAGCATCTCTGCGCAGCGCGGGCAGCTCCGCATTCAGTACGGAACGCGGCAGCACGATTTGTACCGCGGCAGGCAGCACATGGGCCTGCAGGCTGGTATACGGGGCACATTCCCCGTCCCTTGTCACGACGATGGGATTGCCATCCAGGGTGTCCAGCTGCAGGCGACGCACTTTTCTTGCCAGTATAATATCGCGGTAGGCCGGAGCGACCTGGTCACCCTGCATGTGCAGGCCTTTCTGGTAGTCGCCGATCAGGCGGGCAATCTGCAGCCGACCGATCTTTCGCACCAGAACCAGGTCCAGCAGGCCATCGTTCATGCAGGCCTGCGGCGCAGCCCAAAAGCCGCCTCCATAGGTGGAGCCGTTGCAGAGAGCCAGCATCAAGAAGTCGCCGGTAATGGTCTCGTCATCCGCGCAGATTCGCAGCCGGTGACCCAGAGGCCCGCTGACCGCCTGCAATATGGAGAGTTTATAAGCCATGGAGCCACCGCACAGAGGAATCCGTCGGAACTTCGGGATTCCGTAGGCAACCTGGGCGTCCAGACCGGCAGAGCAGATGGCGGCTGCCAGACCCTGATCAGTCTCGATCAGATCCATGGTAACCGCTTCGCCCTGAATCAGGTTTTCCAGATCCAGAAACGACGCGCTGCCCCCGAAATTGCGCACAAAGTCGTTGCCGCTGCCGCAGGGAACGCAAGCCACCAGGGCATTTTTATAACCGTAAGCACCCCGCAGTACCTCATTTAGAGTCCCATCGCCTCCGCAAGCATACAGACGAACAGACTCCCCTGATTCTGCCTGCTGCCGTGCCAGCTCCACTCCATGACCAGGCCGCTCAGTCAGAAGGATCTCGTACTCCACTCCTTGCCGAGCTGCCGCCTGAATGATCTTGGGAACCAGCACTCCGCTGGCGTCCGCTTTGCCGGAAACGGGATTTACAATAAAAACATGCCGCAACGGCTATGCCCTCCTGTCAGCGCGCTGCCGCGCACTTTGATATGATGGACCTATTATACATAATTCAGCCAGATTCGCCAAGCCTTGCTTTTCATGAATAAATCACAGAGGATTTGTTCATCCTTACAACAGGATACCGCGGCCGCCTTGCCGCAAGAAAGGCCGGATATTATGCAGATCTATAGCGAAGTTGGAAAAATCGCCATCACAAGCCTGGTTTCCATCGTAGTCTTGTTTGGCCTGTGCAAGCTGGTGGGGCAGCGTCAGATTGGCCAGATGAGTCTGTTTGATTACGTAACCAGCATCACCATCGGGTCCATTGCCGCGGAGCTGGCCACCGATCTGGAGGCCTGGTGGCAGCCGCTAACCGCCACGGTGGTTTACGGAATTGCTGCTCTGTGCATTGATTGGTTCACCTGCAAATCCATCGCCCTGCGTCGCTTTTTCAATGGACGTCCGGTGGTGCTTTATCAAAACGGGAGGCTTTATCCCAAAAACCTGCTGCGTGCCCGACTGGATCTGAACGAGTTTTTGAGCCAATGCCGAGTGGCCGGTTATTTTGACCTGAACCAGCTGGAATCCGCCGTTCTGGAAACCAACGGGCAGATCAGCTTCCTTCCCTCCTCACAATTTCGTCCAGTCACGCCGTCGGATCTTCAGCTTTCTCCGCAGCCGGAAGGGCTTTGGGTGTATTCGGTCAGTAACCGGGAACCAATTACTTGAAGTAACGGTTCAGCAGGCCCTGCATGCCGCGGCCGTGACGAGCCTCGTCCTTAGCCATCTCGTGAACGGTGTCGTGGATAGCATCCAGGCCCAGCTCCTTAGCCTTCTTGGCCAGGTCCATCTTGCCGGAGCAAGCGCCGCACTCAGCGTCAACACGCATCTGCAGGTTCTTCTGGGTACTGTCGGTCAGAACCTCGCCCAGCAGCTCAGCGAACTTGGCAGCATGCTCAGCCTCTTCGAAAGCGTAGCGCTTCCAGGCCTCAGCGATCTCGGGGTAACCCTCGCGATCAGCAACGCGGCTCATAGCCAGGTACATGCCAACCTCGCTGCACTCACCGTTGAAGTTCATGCGCAGGCCCTCGATGATCTCCTCGGGAACGCCCTCCTTGGCAATGCCAACCACGTGCTCGGTCACGTAGGTGTTCTCGGTCTTCTCAACGAACTTATCCTTGGGAGCCTTGCAAACGGGGCAGAAATCGGGAGCAGCGCCCTCGGCGATGTAACCACATACGGTGCAAACAAACTTGGACATAGTATTCATCCTCCAATATTTTAAATTTCAGCTCATTGACTCAGAAGCGGCTCGTAAATAGGAACCGTTCTTTGTTATAGCTAAAGTATAGCATCAAAGTATAGTTTCGTCAAGCACTATTTTCAGATTATTTTGAAAAAATTACAATTTCTTAATATTAAAGCCCATCCGGCCCAGTGCAGGCAGCAAAGCAGACAGACTGGAGCTGGTCACAAGCCCCATGGCAAGGCCGGAAACGATGAGCACTGGGGCGTAGGTCAGGGCCAATGTGCTGCTGAGCACAATGCTGGCACCGATGAGCTGCCCGATGTTGTGGGCCAGAGCTCCGCAGACCGAAAGAATAAAATAGGTGATGTGCTTGCCGAACAAACGGAACAGCACCCACATGATCAGCAGAGACAGCAATCCCCCGCACAGTGACAAAAACCCGGCCACCACGCCGCGGGTAAGCATGACAAAGAAGGACTTCAGCAGTGCCAGGCTCAGTGCCTGCTTTGCCCCCATGAAAAACAGCGCATACATAACCACGATGTTGGCCAGACCAATCTTTACACCGGGCATAAGGCCCAGCATGGGGGCAATGGCGGATTCCGCAAAGGAAAGCGCCATCGCCAAAGCGAACAGAAGGCCGGACAGCGCAATCTGTCTTGTTTTGTTTTGCGAAGAACGCATGAATTCAAACTCTCCTTATAATATAGTGCCTGTTTGAGGCGATAACAATCCAGTTTGATTGTAAAATGCCCGGGCGGTTCTGTCAAGCGCATCCGCTTATGGCCCCGGTGAATAAAGTGTAAATTTTCTGTCAATGCTACCGGTACAGCTTGCATTTCCATTTAATATAGTATAAAATCAATTACATAACTTTCCAGGAAAGGAAGAAGAATCTATGAAAAAACTCATCGCGATTGCTCTGTCTGCCGCTGTTTTCGCTCTTGGGCTGGTCGGCTGTGGCGGCCAGGCAAGCAGCAGCAAAGCATATAACCTGAACGACATCGTTACCGCCGTGGAAAGCGCAAACCCCGTTGCCAATCCCCGCGATGTGGACGACAACTTCATTACTCTGGACATGATGCTTGACAAGAATGACATCGAAGAATACGCCGGCAAGGTTTCCAACGATCAGGCCGACAGCGCTCTGATTGTTGCCGTGAAGGCTGTGGAAGGCAAGGGCGACGCGGTCAAGAGCGATATGGAAGCCTACAAGACCAGCATCTCCACCGGCGGCCTGTATGCAGAGTTTGCCGATAAGGAAGCCGCTGCCAAGGATGCCCGTATCGTTCAGCAGGGCGACTACGTTGTGATGGTGGTTGCCAACACCAACGGTGCAGATTACAGTGCCATCGACACCGCTCTGGATGAAGCACTGAAATAATCCCCCACCAAGACAATGCTTTTGGCCGGTACCACCAGACGGCGGTACCGGCCTTTTTTGTAAAGGAGTGTCGCAAGCTTGCTGTTCAGTACCATTCTGTTTTTATTCCGCTTTCTGCCGATCACACTGGCGCTGTACTACATTGCCCCCTACAAGCTGAAAAACCTGGCTCTGTTTGTTTGCAGCCTGGTGTTCTATTCCTGGGGCGAGGTACGCTTCTTCCCGGTGATGGTCGTGCTGATCCTCATCAACTACTTCTCCGGCCTTGCAATTGAACGATTCGATCATTCAGACAAGATGCGCCGGGTCTTTCTGATTATTTCCATTGTGGGCAGCCTGTCCATGCTGGTGTTTTTCAAATACACCAACTTCATCATCGGCACCATCAATGCGGTTACCGGGCTTTCCATCGGCATGGTGGAAGCAGCCACCGTGCTGCCCCTGGGCATCAGCTTCTATACCTTCCAGACCATGAGCTACTCCATCGACGTATACCGTCGGGATGTGCAGGCTGAGCACAACATCATTGATTTCGGTGCATATGTGGTTATGTTCCCCCAGCTGATTGCCGGTCCCATCGTGAAATACCGGGATGTGGCCGCGCAGCTTCACGTGTACAAGGACCGCTACCGCCTCAAGCAGATCGAAGAGGGCATCTGCCTGTTTGTATTCGGCCTGGCGAAAAAGGTCCTGATTGCGGATACCGTAAGCAAGCTGTGGTATGATATCATCGGCACCTACAACGATCAGCATGTTCTTACCTCGGCTGGTGTGGGTTTGGCGAATGCGAGCACCCCGCTGGTCTGGCTGGGTCTGCTGGCCTATTCCCTGCAGCTGTATTTTGACTTCTCCGGCTACTCGCTGATGGGCATCGGTATGGGCAAGATGCTGGGCTTCGATTTCCCCATGAACTTTAACATGCCCTACATCGCCCGCAGCATTACCGATTTCTGGCGGCGCTGGCACATGACTCTGTCCGGCTGGTTCCGGGAATATGTGTACATCCCCCTGGGCGGCAATCGCCGGGGCCTGAAGCGCCAGATCTTCAATATGTTCGTGGTCTGGACTTTGACCGGCATCTGGCATGGTGCCGACTGGAACTTTATTTTCTGGGGCATTTATTACTTCATTCTGCTGGCCATCGAGAAAATCTTCCTTTTGAAAAAGCTCCAGACCGGGCGTATCTGGCCTCACATTTATACCCTGCTGCTGGTGGCTGTGGGGTGGGCGCTGTTCGTGGGTAACGAGGACGGCGTGGGCCTGGCTCTGCTGATGCAGAAGCTGTTCATTCCCTCCGGCGGTGTTTCCTGCCTGTATTTTCTGCGCAATTACGGCGTACTGCTGGTGGTGGCGATCATTTGCTGCACTCCGGTGCCCCTGCGCATCTACGACTGGCTGAAAAAGCATACGGTACTCAAGATCGTTGTAGTATTCGCCCTGCTGCTGATGTGCATCGCCTATATTGTGGCATCCACCAACAGCCCGTTCCTGTATTTCCGTTTCTAAGGGAGGGGATCGCATGAAAGAAAAATTGAAAGAGCTGAAGCAGTATCCCCTGTTGGTGCTGTTTTTCCTGTTTATTTTCTGCTTTATGATTGCTGACGGGCTCTGGCCCAAGCGTGCGGAATCCGAGCTGGAGCGTCGGCCGCTTGCTCAATTCCCTGACTTCAGCTTCTCCAGCCTGGTGAAAAATGAATGGACCGCCAAATACGGTGAGTACACCAAGGATCAGGTGATCGTGCGCGACAGCTGGCTGAAGGCTCAGAGCCTGTGCGAAAGCCTGCTGTTCCAGAAGGAAGAGATTGGCGGCGCGATGATCGGCAAAAACGACGCGCTGTTTACCAAGATGTTCGCTCTGACCCCCACCGAGGAAAAACTGTTACAGAAGAACACCACGCTGGTGCAGCAGTTCATCGAAAAATTCCCCGGTCAGGTCACGTTCCTGCTGGCTCCCTCCTCCAGTGTAATCAACGCTGAGGAGCTGCCTGCCAACACCCCCATGCTGGACGAAAACGCCCGCTTGGATACAATCTTCTCCACCGTGGGCGAGGCCAACAGTCTGGATCTGCGGGAGCCTTTTACCGCGGCCAAGGACGATGTGCAGCTGTATTACGACACCGACCATCACTGGACCAGCTACGGCGCCTATCTTGCCTATCAGCAGTTCTGTCAGATGCGTGGTCTTACCCCCATGGAGGTAAGCGAGAGCGACTACACCACCGTGCCCGGCTTCTATGGCACCAGCTATTCCAAGGCGCTGTACTGGAAGAGCAAACCGGATACCATCGCGTATCGGGACCTGCCCAACGCCATGACCGTATGGAATGTTTCTCCCACCTTTGAGCTGACCGAGAACTTCACCGCCACCATGTATGATAAGTCCAAGCTGGAGACAGGCGACAAGTATGCCATGTTCCTGTATGGCAACAACGGCTACTCCACCATTGAAGGCGACGGTGAAGGCAGCATTCTGGTGGTGAAGGACAGCTACGCCAACAGTTTCATTCCCTATCTGACTGCAAATTATGCCCGCATCGGCGTAATTGATCCCCGTGGTTTTGGCCTGAGTGTGGCGGACTTTGCCCAGCAGGAAGGCTACGATGAGGTACTGCTGCTGTTCAACTTCCAGTCCTTCAAGGAAAGCACATTCCTGAGCTGCCTGAATATTCCTAATTAATTTTATCGAAAACGGAGGAGCATTGTGCTCCTCCGTTTTTACGTAGTTTTTACATTGAACTAGTGAAAAGCGCGAGCAGATGTTTTATACTTAAAATGAGCAACGATTTTAAGGAGGCCTTGAACCCTATGATTTATATTCTGGAAGATGACAACAGCATTCGTGAGCTGGTTACCTATACGCTGAATCGTTCCGGCTACGAAGCCAAGGGCTTTGACCTGCCATCGCTGTTCTGGGCAGAGATGGAAAAGCAGATGCCGGATCTGCTGCTGCTGGATATCATGCTGCCGGAAGAGGACGGCATTCATATTCTGAAGCGTCTGCGAGCCAACTCCACCACAAGCCAACTGCCGGTGATTATGCTCACGGCCAAGGGCAGTGAGTACGACCGGGTGACCGGCCTGGACAGCGGTGCCGACGACTATATTCCGAAGCCTTTCGGCATGATGGAGCTGGTGGCCCGGGTGAACGCTCTGCTGCGCCGTGCCAAGCCTCAGACCGCTCCGGACGAGTATCAAGTGGGTGAAATTCAGCTCTTCCCTGCCCGCCATCAGGTGCTTGTGAACAAAGAAGAAATCTCGCTGACTCACAAGGAGTTTGAACTGCTCAGCGTTCTGATGCAGCAACCCGGCATTGTATTCACCCGGGAAAAGCTGCTCAATCAGATCTGGGGCTACACCTTCGAGGCGGAAAGCCGCACAGTGGACGTACATATCCGGACTCTGCGCCAGAAGCTGGGCGAATGCGGCAGCTACATTGAGACCGTGCGCGGGACCGGATATCGGATTCGGGAGAATGGCGTATGACAAAACGGCTTTTCAGCGCCATCCTTACTGTTACCCTCTCCACCCTTCTGGTGGGCATGATCATCCTGATCGCCATTCTGATGCCCTATTTTGAGCAGCAGTTGGCCACTGAGCTTACCACTGAACTGGGATATCTTTCCCGCGGGGTATCCCAATTTGGGGAAGATTTCCTTTCCACCATCGACCCGGGAAGCAGTCGGATCACCTTGATCGACGCCGACGGTACGGTTTTGTATGACAGTTCCCTGGACGCTTCCACGCTGGAAAATCACGCAGACCGGGAAGAGGTAAAGCAGGCGCTTGCGACCGGCAGCGGCGAAAGCGTGCGTTATTCCACCACTCTGCAGGAAAAGACACTCTATCGGGCACTGTTGCTGCCCAGCGGTGATGTGCTGCGCATTGCCTGTACCCATTATTCCAGCATGGGCATTTTCCTGCTGCTGATTCAGCCCATCCTTTTGATTCTGACCTTCGGCGCGGTGCTTTCGGCAGTGATCTCCTACAAGGTATCTCACCGGCTGACCCGCCCGTTGAACGAAATTGATCTGGAGCACCCTCAGGTGCCGGAGGACTACGAGGAACTCACTCCTCTTCTGCGCCGGTTAAACCATCAGAACCGGCAGATCAAGGCACAGCTGATGGAGCTGGGCGAACAGCAGGAGCGCTTCGCCTCCATTACTGAAAATATGAAAGAGGGTTTTCTGGTGCTGGACCGCACCGGTACGGTGCTTTCCCATAACACCAGCGCTGGGCAGCTGCTTCATGCAGAAGCACCTCTGATGGGCCGGGATATGACCCATAGCCCCATTGAAGAGCTGAACAGCGCCATTCGGGATGCTCTGGAGGGTCAGCACACTGAAACACTGATTCCTCTGTTCGGCCGGATGTGTCAGCTGTTTGCCAACCCGGTCTACCAGCAGGACCAGCTTACCGGTACGGTAATTGTACTACTGGATGTGACCGAAAAGCAGGAACGTGAGACGCTTCGCCGGGAGTTCAGTGCTAATGTTTCCCACGAGCTGAAAACACCGCTGACCTCCATCTCCGGCATTGCAGAAATCATGAAAAGCGGCCTGATTGATCCCAACGATGTGCCCCACTTTGCTGGGAAGATTTACGACGAATCCCAGCGGCTGATTCATCTAGTGGGTGATATCATCAAGCTGTCGCAGCTGGACGAAAACTCCATTCCCTATACTGCCGCTCCGGTGGATCTGCTGGAGCTGGCGCAGAACACCCGCATCCAGCTGGAAAATCCCGCTGCAAAACAGCAGGTAACGCTGCAGGTGGAGGGCGAACCGGTGGTGATTGAGGGCGTGCTTCCGGTGCTGGATGAGATGCTGTTCAACCTGTGCGACAACGCCATCAAATACAACAAGCCAGGCGGTCATGTATGGGTGAGCGTAAAGCGCACACCGGATGGTCCCGCCATTGCGGTAAAGGATGATGGCATTGGCATCCCCGCAGAAGACCACGAGCGCGTATTTGAACGGTTCTACCGTGTGGACAAGAGCCATTCCAAGGCCATTGGCGGCACTGGTTTGGGACTTTCCATCGTAAAGCACAGTGCGGCCTATCACAACGCCCGCATCGAACTGGAAAGTGCTCCGGGCAAAGGTACCTGCATCCGCCTGATCTTCCCTCCCGGACGGGAAATCCATAGCCAGACTTGAAAACAAACGTAAAAAGGCTCACGGCATATCTGCCGTGAGCCTTTTTCATCTTATGGTTTTCTAGAAGCGGAATGGCTTACTCGGTCTGTTCATACTGCTCCTGTTCTTCCAGCAGCTTTTCCCACTCGTCGAACAGTTCCTGCTGATGAAAGCGGCTGTCTTCCAGCTCGTCGCATTTATCCCGCAGCAGAACATGGTCGCGCAATACCTCGGGGCTGGCGATCTCGTTTTCCAGTTCCACAATGTGTGCGCCCAGAGTTTCGATCTCGTCCTCCACTGCTTTGATACGGGTACGCAGCTCCGCTTTGCGGCGGCGCTGCTCTTTGCCATAAGCCGCTTTGCCTGCGGGCGCCTTCTCTTTCTCCTCCCTGGGAGCGGCGGCTGCCGGGTCTTCCCGGTGCATCATCCGCTCGTAGCTGGGATAAAGGGTGGCGTTTCCATCCTCCACATACAGGATGGGGCATTCCAGACTGTTCATCAGATACCGGTCATGGGTGATGAGCAGCAATGTGCCCTCATAAGCCATCAGCGCCTGGGTCAGGCTTTCGCGGGTGTAGATGTCCAGATGGTTGGTGGGCTCGTCCAGGAACAGCAGGTTGGGCCGCTCCAGCACGATCTCAGAAAAGCGCAGACGGGCCAGCTCGCCGCCGGACAGGGCGCTGCAGCTTTTGAACACCTCTTCGCCCCGGAATCCGAAGCGGGCCAGATGATTGCGCACCTCCAGCTCGGTAAAACGGGGCCATTTATCCCAGATGGCATCGATCACACGGCCGCCCCGGCGCATCTGCTGCTGCTCAAAGATGCTGGCCTTTGCGCCCACACCCAGTCGCACCATGCCGCCGGAGGGCTTGCGTTTGCCGTCCAGCACCTGCATCAGGGTAGATTTGCCCGCGCCGTTGGGACCAGCGATTACCAGCCGCTCGCCACGCAGCACCTGCAGATCAAAGGGATGCAGCAGTACCCGCTCACCAATCTTTACGCTCAGATTCTTGATGGTAAGCAGCTCTTTGTAGGGAGTAACATCGAATTCAAATTTGAAGTTCAGCTGCTGGGGCCCGCTGCGGGGCTTTTCGGTGATCTCCATCTTTTCCAGCTGCTTGCGGCGACTCTGAGCCATCTTTGTGGTGGAAGCACGCACAAGATTCCGGGCAATGTAGTCCTCCAGCTTTTGCGCCTTGGCCACATCGGCATCGTGCTGCTTCTGCTGCAATGCTACCGCTGCCTCCTTCTGGGGCAGGTAGGCGGAGTAATTGCCCTTATAGCTGGTGAGCTGATGGTCCTCTACTTCCCAGATCCGGGTACATACCGAGTCCAGGAAGTAACGGTCGTGGCTGACCACCAGCACTGCACCGGAATAGGCCTTCAGATATTCCTCCAGCCATTCCATGGTGGCAAAATCCAGATGGTTGGTAGGCTCGTCCAGAATCAGAAGATCCGGCCGCTGCAGCAGAAGCTTTGCCAGTCGCAGGCGGGTGTGCTCACCGCCGGAGAGCACCGCCACGCCTTTGGTGTAGGTTTCGGGGCCAAAGGCCATACCACTGAGAACCTTCTTGATCTGGATATCCATATGATAGCCATCCGCCGCGTCGATCACTGCCGAAAGCTCCGCATGCTTTGCAAGCAGCTGTTCGTCGCCAGGGTTCTTTTCCAGCTTGTTTTCCAGCACCTGCATCTGTTCCATGGCGCTGAGCACCGGCGCAAATGCGCTGCGCATCTCACCATATACATCCAGGGTTGGGTCCAGCTTGCTGTTCTGTTCCAGGTAGCCCAGAGTTACCCCGCGGCTGATCTGGTACTCGCCTTCGTCGGGCTGGTACTCGCCGCAAAGCACCTTGAGCAGGGTAGTTTTACCGGCACCGTTTTCGCCTACGATGCCAATGCGCTCACCCTTTTCCACTGTGGCGTTGATGGCGTGCAGGACAACGGCGTCGCCAAAGCTTTTTCCTAAATTTTGTAACGATATGAGCATATGATTCCTTATTACTCTTAACTACTCTTGTTTATTCCTTCCGTTCCAGGCTCTTTTCTGCCCAGGCCAACAGATCCTGATAGACCTGTTGGCGATTTGTTTCGTTCAGCATCTCGTGACGGCCGCCCGGATACAGTGTAAGGCGAACATCCTTTACACCCGCTTGCCGCAGCATTTCTGCCACCTTTTTCACACCTTTGCCGTAGTCACCCACCGGGTCCATGTCGCCGGAGAAGAGCCAGATGGGCAGATCCCGGCGAATTTTTTGTGCCCATTGCAGGTTGCTCACCTGCTTCAAGGTGGAAAACAGCTCATGAAAGGCGCTTACCGTAAACACGAAGGTGCATTTAGGGTCTGCGCTGTAGCGGTCCACGATCTGTTCATCCCGGCTGATCCAGTCGTAGGGGGTACGGGGCTTCGGCACCTTTTTTAGATAGGTACCGAAGGCCAATTTGTTCACCAGCTTTGATGTAAAGGTATGACCCTTTACAGAAGAAATCCAGCCACTGATGCCGATTCCTGCATTCACCAGCGGGTTTGGTCCGCCGGTTCCGCTGATGATCAGTGCGTCCATTGCGTCCGGATACTCTGCGGCGAACCATCGGGCGAAGAAACTGCCCATGCTGTGCCCCAGAAGGATCAACGGAAGATCCGGGTACTTTTTGCGGGTGAGCAGGTTCATGGTGTGCAGGTCACGCAGCACATAAAAGCGCCCGTCCTTCTCGCCAAAATATCCGTCAATGCCCTCTTCCCCGCTGGTTTTTCCGTGGCCCAAGTGGTCGTTGCCGCATATCACAAAGCCATGCTGTGCCATAAATTCGGCAAATTCCCGGTAGCGCTCGATGTGTTCACACATGCCGTGGCTGATTTGCAGGATTGCCTTGGGGGCGATATCCGGCATGGTGTAGATGTATCCGGCGATGGTGTCTTTGCCGTTGCTGGATTTAAAACTGATGCTTTCGGTTTTTAAGTCCGACATTTTGCAGCTCATCCTCCTCCATTACAATGGAATACAGCTCCTGCCAATTATGGATGGTATAAGTAGGCTTATTGCCCTCTTCCGGTTCCGGCTGCTGGTGGAAGTTGCACCAGCAGGTGGCCAGCCCGGCATTCTGGCCTCCCTTGATGTCCGCGCTCAGGCTGTCGCCCACCACCAGGACCCGGTCCCGATGCTCGATGCCCAAAGCACGAATGGCCTGCTCAAAGAAACGGCGATTGGGCTTTTCCACGCCCATCTTCTCGGAGACGAACACCTCGTCCATATAGGACTCCAGGCCGGAATCCCGCAGGCGGCTGGCCTGTACTTTGGCCACGCCGTTGGAAGCAATGGCCAGGGTTGCCACTTCAGAAAGCTCACGCACAGCTTCCAGGGCGCCCGGAATCAGATCCGGATGACTGCCCAGACGATCCAGATAATAGGCGCTCATTTCGGCAGCAGAGCCTTTTCGCTCCAGCTTTTTCAAAAGGCGTGCAAATCGCTCCACCACCAGCTTGTCCCGCTTGATCTGGCCCTTCTCCAGCGCGGCCCAAAGCTCCTTGTTAATCTCCACATAGAGCATCTCGGTCTCGTGATCGCTGGGCAGTTCAAAATGCTCCAGCGTCTCCTGGATTGCCTTGTGCTCCGCTGCCTCAAAGTCCAGCAGCGTGCCGTCCATATCCAACAACAAACAATAATAATGTGCCATGGGTCGTTTTCTCCCTTTATAAAATTCGGTCTGCTGCCCTGCCGCGCGCGGCGGGCTGCCGATGTATCGTACCTTTTATTATCCCTTATTCTAACCGCTTCGTCAAGCAATACACATCAAAAGGGCAGAGCCAGGCTCTGCCCTTTTGATACATTCTGTTACAGCTGGACCACCGGGTAATCCTCTCCGTTTTCTTCTGTCACACACTCATCAACCGGAGGTTCCTCCACCGGCTGACAGGTACGGCAATCTTCGCGGCACCTGCAGGAAGGATTCTCCACCGGCTGACAGGTGCGGCAGGTTCTGCAACAACCGCAGGAGGGGGGTTCCTCGCTTCCCCAATCAAAATCGTAATCGTCCACGCTGCCGTCGGTCACGTTCTCGGCGCCGGTGTTCCAGGCGTCGATGATGCTAATGTCAAAACAACTGGCCATGCTACAAAGCACCTCCCCTTTTTTCGCCATTGTATGCGGCGGGGGCTTACTTTGTGCATGGAGGCAAGCGGGTCAGTAATCGAACTCGCCCTTCACAGTGCGCTGGAACAGGCGGGGCAGCGCATCCTTGGCACTGCAGCCCTCATAC
>NZ_JAGHKE010000050.1:0-22445 GCF_017889395.1 Allofournierella sp.
GATCAGGCGGTGTATTGGTTTTGGATACAAAATACAAGCGTATTTTATTGAAGGTCAGCGGGGAGGCGCTGGCGGGCAGCAAGGGCACCGGGTTCGACGAACTCACCATGGAGGCCATCTGCCGCGGCATCAAGCAGGCATATGATCTGGGGGTACAGATCGGTCTGGTCGTGGGCGGCGGCAATTTCTGGCGCGGCCGTTCCAGCGGCAGCATGGAGCGCACTTGCGCCGATAAGATCGGCATGCTCGCAACGGTGATGAACTGCCTTGCAGTGGCAGATCAGCTGCGTCAGCTGGGCGTTCCCGCGCAGGTCCAGACCTCGATCGTCATGCCTCAGGTGGCTTCGGTCTTCACCCGTGACAGTGCGGTGGAAAGCATGGAGGCCGGCAATGTGGTTCTGTTCGGCGGAGGCACCGGCAATCCGCTTTTCTCCACGGATACCGCCAGTGCGCTGCGTGCCATCGAGACGGGCTGCGACGTGATGTTCAAAGCCACGATGGTGGACGGCGTGTACGACAAGGACCCGAAAAAATATGCGGATGCCGTGAAGTACGACCAGCTCACCTTTACTGAGGTGCTGGAAAAGAACCTGGCTGTGATGGATGGCACTGCAGCCACCCTCTGCCGGGAGAACAAGCTTCCGATTCTGGTGTTCGACCTGAAGGACCCGGAGAATATCGCAAGAGCGGTGCGCGGTGAGACCATCGGTACCCTGGTCGTGGAGGAGTAACAGCGCAGTTTTGATAAAACAGCGCTGAAAACCGGCTGCGTGCTGCTGCCGGAAGAGCAAAGAGCATAGGATTCGGCCCCGGGCCGAAGAAAAGGAGTATAACACATGAGCACTTACACCAAGCCTTACGAAGACAAGATGACCGGCGCCATTCACCATCTGGGCAAAGAGCTGGCCGCCATCCGCGCCGGCCGTGCCAACCCCGCCATTCTGGATCGGGTTGCAGTGGACTACTATGGCACCCCCACCCCCATCAATCAGGTGGCCGCGGTGGCTGTGGCGGAAGCGCGCATTCTGACCATCACTCCCTGGGATACCTCTCTGATCCATCCCATTGAGCACGCTCTGCTGGTCAGCGACATCGGCATCAACCCCACCAACGACGGCCGTGTGATCCGTCTGGTGTTCCCCGCTCCCACCGAAGAGCGCCGCCGTCAGCTCACCAAGGATGTGCAGAAGCTGGGCGAGGAGACCAAGGTTGCGGTGCGCAATGTGCGTCGTGAGGCCATGGATAAATTCAAGACCCTGAAAAAGAACAGCGAGATCACAGAGGACGACCAGAAGAATCTGGAAGAAGAGATGCAGAAGATCACCGACAAGTTCGTCAAGCAGATCGATAAGGATTGCGAGGCCAAGAACAAGGAGATCATGGAGATCTGATTCTCGGGCAACAAAAATCATGTGCCGCGTGCGAGTTTTGCGCGCGGCACCACTTTGTAACAGGAGAGATTTGCGCTTATGCCACAACCGGAGAATTTTGCAAAAGGGCTCAGCATCGGCATTATCATGGACGGCAACGGCCGTTGGGCCAAAAAGCGGGGCCTTCCCCGGACTGCCGGCCATAAAAAGGGTGCGGAGGTCTTTCAGGATATTACCCGTTACTGCAATTCCATTGGGGTGGAGTCGGTCACCTTCTATGCCTTTTCCACCGAAAACTGGAAGCGTCCCTATGAAGAGGTGGGCGCGATCATGAAGCTGTTCGGGGAATACTTGATCAAGGCTTTCGATTACGAAAAGGAAAACAACCGGGTCGTCTTTCTGGGTGACCGCAGCGCTCTGGAGCCCAAGCATCAGAAGCTGATGAACGAAATCGAGACCAAGACCGCCCACAATACCGGCATGACGCTGAACATTGCGGTAAACTACGGCGGCCGTCAGGAGATCGTGCGTGCGGCGCGTATTCTGGCGGAAAAGGTGCAGAACGGCGAGCTTCGGCCGGAGGAAATCACCGAAGACATGATGAGCGCCCATATGTATACTAGCGGTCAAAAGGACCCGGACTTCATCCTGCGGCCCAGCGGGGAGAAGCGCCTGTCCAACTTCATGCTGTGGCAGGCCGCCTATTCGGAGCTGGTGGAGATGGATGTCCTTTGGCCGGATTTTACCCGCGCCGATCTGGATTTGGCCATTGAGGAGTTCAACCGGCGCAGCCGTCGCTTTGGCGGGATTTGAGCATTGCGGAAAGAAAGGAAAAGACTGTTGTGAAAACAAGGATCATAACTGCCGCGGTGGGCCTTTGCGTTCTGGCCGTGGTTATGCTGATGTTCAACACTCTGGTGTTTGAAGCCGTGGTCGCTCTGATCGCCATCATTGCTGTTCACGAAATTTACAAAGCGTTCGCATTAGGCGAAAAAGAATCACACATTTTTATCGCATTTATCCCGTATACTTTTCTGGTAATGTTCTCCCACGTACCTGTGGTAAAGGCGCTGCTGGTTCCCGGCAGCTATCTGCTGGCGGTGTATCTGGCGGTGTGCCTGCTGTGGCATAACCGTACCCTGAGTGCCGCAAAGCTGGGGGGCATGGTAGTGTTCAGCGGACTGATGATTGCCTGCTTTTACTCCATTGTGTTCATCAAGAACCACCTGAACAACCAGTTCGAGTCCATTTACCTGATCATGATGATTTTGTGCTTTGCATGGGGCGGAGACAGCGCAGCCTATTTTGCCGGCCGCTACTTTGGCAAGCACAAGCTGGCGCCGGTGGTCAGCCCCCACAAGACCATTGAGGGAGCCATCGGCGGTGTACTGGGCTCCGGCGTGCTGGGTGTGCTGTGCACCCTGGCGGCGCAGGAACTTTCGGTCCATCTGGCGGGCGGCAAGGCCTGCCTGCTGCTGGAGCGCATGTCCGCCAGTGCGGCAAGCTATCTGGTGGTGTTTATCCTGGGTATGCTCTGCTCACTGCTGGGCATTCTGGGTGATCTGTTTGCCAGTGCGGTAAAACGCCAGTGCGCCATCAAGGACTATGGCACCATCTTCCCGGGCCATGGCGGCATCATGGACCGGTTTGACAGCGTCACTTTCATTGCGCCGGCCGCGGCTCTGCTGGTTTGGCTTACCACAACGTTTTTGAAGTAACGAGGAACAGAAAATGGCTAAGAAACTTACTTTGCTGGGCTCCACCGGTTCCATCGGTACCCAGAGCCTGGATGTGGCTCGCGCTCAGGGCTATGAAGTATACGCTCTGGCGGCAAATTCCAATGTGGATCTGCTGCTCAAGCAGATCGAAGAGTTTCACCCCGCCTATGTGGCGGTTGCGAATCCGGCCGCCTGCGACCAGCTGGCTGCCCGTCTGGGCGGCGTGGCTGGCGCGCCCAAGCTTCTGCGCGGCGCGGAGGGCATTGTGGAGCTGGCCAAAATGGAAGGCCCGGATGTAGTGCTCAACGCAGTGGTGGGCATTGCGGGCCTGGGCGCGACCCTGGCTGCGCTGGAAAACGGGCACGATGTGGCCCTGGCCAACAAGGAGAGCCTGGTCACCGGCGGCCATCTGGTTACCGAGGCTGCTGCCAAGCACGGCACCAGGCTGCTCCCGGTGGACAGTGAGCACTCCGCCATCTTCCAGTGCCTGCAGGACGCTCATTCCGCCAAGACGCTTACCAAGATCCTGCTCACCGCCTCCGGCGGGCCCTTCTTCGGAATGAAGCGGGAGGAGCTGGCGGGCAAGACCCGGGCGGATGCACTTAAGCATCCCAACTGGAACATGGGCGCGAAAATCACCATCGATTCCGCTACCCTGATGAACAAGGGCCTGGAGCTGATCGAGGCAGTCTGGCTGTTCGGCCTGCCGCCGGAGAAGATTCAGGTTGTGGTACAGCGTCAGAGTATCATTCACTCCATGGTGCAGTTCAGCGATAACTCCATCCTGGCTCAGCTGGGCGTGCCGGATATGCGCATTCCCATCCAGTATGCACTCACCTGGCCGGACCGGTTCCCGGGCTGCGCGCCCGAGCTGGATTTCACCCAGCTCAAGTCTATCACTTTCGATGTGGCGGACGAGGAGACCTTCCGCTGCCTGGCAGCCTGCAAAAAGGCCATTGCCAAGGGCGGTCTTGGTCCCTGCGCGGCCAACGGTGCCAACGAGGAGGCCGTCCGGCTGTTCCTGGAAGAGAAGATCGGCTTTTTGGACATTGGCCGTCTGGTGGAGGCCGTGGTGGACAGTGATTCCTTCGGCGGCAGTTATACGCTGGCCGACGTGTATGAATGCGATCGCATGGCCCGGCAGTTCGTGCTGAGCCACATCTAAACAAGAAAGAGAGATTATTCGCACATGGCAACAATCCTTACCCTCGTCATATCGGTGCTGATCTTCGGTCTGGTGGTGATGATCCACGAGCTGGGGCACTTTGTCTGCGCCAAAAAGGCCGGGATTCAGGTGAATGAATTTTCCATCGGCATGGGCCCGGCACTGTTTACCACGGTGCGGGGCGGAACCCGTTACAGCGTGCGAGCATTGCCCATCGGCGGCTATGTGAGCATGGAAGGGGAAGATGAGGAGCTGGAGAAGCCGGAAACCGGCGATGCACTGCAGGAACTTGATACGGCGGAGGAGGAACAGCCCAAGGGCCTGCCCTTCCCAAAGGTAAAGGTCTGGAAGCGGATCATCGTGGTTGCTGCCGGTGCGGTAATGAACCTGATTCTGGGCTTCCTGGTGCTGCTGCTCATGACAGCGTTTGGTGATCCCGGAGCCAGCAAGATCGTGGGCTTTGTGGAAGAAGGCTCTCCGGTGCAGGCTGCGGGCTTGCAGGTGGGCGACGAGATCCTGGCGGTGAACGGTCATCACTGCTTTGTAATGAACGATGTGCTGTATGAACTGCAGCGTACCCCGGATCAAAGCGCAGACCTGACTGTGAAGCGGAATGGTGAGATCGTTCAGCTGGATAACGTGGGCTTTGAACTGGTGGAAAACGGCGATTCCGTTACCATGAACATCGGCTTCAAGGTCTACGCCCTAGAAAAGAATGTGAAAACCGTGGTGTCGCAGGCCTTCAATTACACCCTGTTCTACGCCCGGCTGGTCTTCCGTTCACTGATCGACCTGGTGGTAGGCCGGGTGAGTGTGAATGAGCTTTCCGGCCCGGTGGGCATTGTATCCGCCATCGGGCAGGCAGCGAGCATGGGCGTGGCCGAGGTGTTGTCCCTGCTGGCATTGCTCACCGTGAACCTGGGCGTGTTCAACCTGCTGCCGGTGCCTGCGCTGGACGGCGGCAAGCTGGTTTTCCTGGTGCTGGAGGGCATCTTCCGGCGGCCGATTCCCAAGAAATTCGAGATTCTGGTGAATGCGGCAGGCATGTGCTTTTTGTTCGGGCTCATGCTTTTCGCCACATTCAACGACATCATTCGTCTGTTTTAAAAGCAGGAGGATAAGCAATCATGCGTAAGGTCAAACGTGAAGTGAAAATCGGCAATCTGGTCATCGGCGGGCACAACCCGGTGGCGGTCCAGACCATGCTGAATGTACCTGTGGCGGATATCCCGGGCAATGTGGCCCAGGCCAAGCGGGTGGTGGAAGCCGGCTGCCAGATTCTGCGGGCCAGCGTCCCCAGCCTGGAGGACGTGCGCATCGTGGAGGCCGTGAAAAACGCAGTGGATGTGCCCTTTGTAGCCGACATCCATTTCAACTACAAGATCGCCCTGGCCTGTGTGGATGCGGGCGTGGATAAAATCCGCATCAACCCCGGCAATATCGGCGCGGACGAAAACGTGCGCGCAGTGGCCCGGGCCTGCAACGCCAAGAACATCCCCATCCGCATTGGTGTGAATGCGGGCAGCCTGGAGAAGGAGATTCTGGCCAAGTACGGCGCGCCGGTGCCGGAGGCTCTGGTGGAAAGCGCCATGTACCATGTGGCCCTGCTGGAAAAGCACGACTTCAACAACATCGTGATCTCCATCAAGTCCAGCAATGTGCCCACCATGATGCAGGCCTACCGTCTGCTCAGTGAGAAGTGTGATTACCCGCTGCACGTGGGCGTGACCGAGGCCGGTACCTACCGCATGGGCCTGATCAAGTCCGGTATGGGCATTGGCGGTCTGCTGCTGGAGGGCATCGGCGATACCCTGAGGGTTTCCCTGACCGATGAGCCGGAGAAGGAAGTGCAGGCTGGCTACGATATCCTGCGTGCTGCTGGTCATGCGGTGGGCGGTCCGGAAATCATCAGCTGCCCCACCTGTGGCCGCACCAACATTCAGGTTGCTCAGATTGCCGACGAGGTGGAGAAGCGCCTGAAGGGGTACAAAAAGCCCATCAAGGTTGCTGTAATGGGCTGCGTGGTGAATGGTCCCGGCGAGGCCCGGGAGGCGGACATCGGTATTGCCGGCGGCAAGGATGAAGCGCTGCTGTTCATCCGGGGCGAAAAGATCCGGATGCTGCGGGGCGACATTGTGGGCCAGCTGGTGGACGAGATCTATAAGCTGTGATGTGTTTTTGAGCCTGCGGGCGGGATTCTCCTGCCCGCAGGCCATTGCTTTGTAAGAAAAAGGAGACAACCCCATTGAAACCTTTGGTAACACAACTGTGGCCCCGGTTCACGGTGGACGAGACCTTTGCCCGCTGCTTTGCGGGGGTACTGGTGGAGCATGTGGAGATGCTGCGTCTGAGTCGGAAGATCCGCATCCATCTGCGCAGCGGCGCGCCGCTGCCGGTGAACCTGTGTGACCGGCTGTGCACCTCGCTCAGCCCTTTGTTCGACGGCTTTCAGGTGGAAATCCAGAACAGCTTTCCCTACGAAACCATGACCCCGGAGAGCATCCAGAAGCTGATCGGTGAGCTGCGGGACGAGGATTATCCGGTCAACGGCTTTCTGGACCATGCAGCCATCGACATTGAGGGACAGCTCATCCGACTGCACATCAAGGTGGGCAAAAAGATTCTGGAGGAGATTCAGTTTCCGCAGGCGCTGGCCCAGCGCATCGAGCAGCGCACCGGAACCCTGCCCCAGGTGGAACTTGCCCAGACCGGCAAGACCGCCACAGTGGAGGAATGGGAAAAGAAGGTGCTGCAGAAGGTGCCCACCGTCAAGTTTGAGGAGAAGAAGGGCCTGCCGCCCATCAAGATTCCCGGCCTGGACCTGACCGACAAGCCGGTCAAGCTGTTCCATGGCAAGAACTTCAAGCCCGGCGAGCTGACCCCGCTGAAGGAGCTGGGCGGCGACGGCGGCCGCGTGATGATCTGGGGCGACGTGTTCGCAGTGGAGGTAAAAGGCAACTTCCAGAAGAGCTACATCGTTTCCATCACCGACTACACCGGCTCCATCAACCTGAAGCTCCGCAGCCGGGAAGGGGAGGACTTCAGCAAGTGGGAGGAGCTGAAAAAAGGTACCACCCTGGTGCTGAAGGGTGAATGCACCTACGATAAATACGAGCACGACTATGTGGTCTATCCTTACGACGTGCTGCAGGTGGAGCGTCGCAAGCGGGAGGATAACGCCCCCCAGAAGCGGGTGGAGCTGCATCTGCACACCAAGCTCAGCAGCATGGACGGCTTCTGCGACCCGGGCGAGATCGTGCGCACCGCACACCGCATGGGTCACCGGGCCATTGCCATCACCGACCACGGTGTGGTACAGGGCTTCCCGGAAGCGATGCTGGCGGCAGATGCCATCCGCAAAAGCGACCCGGACTTCAAGGTGATCTACGGCGTTGAAGCCTACTTTGTGGATGATATGATTCCGGTGCTGTACGGCGAAGCCACCGGCCCCATGAGCGGCAGCTTTGTGGTGTACGATACCGAGACCACCGGTCTGGACCCCAACACCGAGTTCCTCACCGAGATCGGCGCGGTGGTGGTGGAGAACGGCCAGATCACCGAAACCTTCGGCACCTTTGTGAACCCGGGCAAGCCCATCCCGCCCAAGATCGTGGAGCTCACCGGCATCAACGACAGCATGGTGGCGGACGCTCCCACGCCGGACGAGGCGGTGCGTATGTTTGCGGAATTTGCGAAGGGCCGGGTGCTCATCGCCCACAATGCCCACAAGTTCGATATGCGCTTCATGCACATTGCTGCCAAGCGGGCGGGCATCGAGCTGGAAAACGCCTACATCGATACCCTGCCCATGGCCCAGAATCTGTATCCGGGCCTGCGCAATTATAAGCTGGATACCATCAACGACCATCTGGAGATTGAGCCCTTCAATCATCACCGGGCGGTGGATGACGCCATGGCGCTTGCCAAGATCTTCTGCAAGATGCTGGAGGATCTGACGGAAAAGAAGATCGAGCGGCTGGAGGATATCAACATCGGCCTGGGCGGCGGAAACAAAGAGGTCATCAAGAAGAAGTATTATCACCTAATTATTCTGGTGCGCAACCAGGTGGGCCTGAAAAACCTGTACAAGATCGTCAGTGAGGCCCACACCAACTACTTCTTCAAGAAGCCCCGGGTGCCGCGCAGCATTCTGAACAAGTATCGGGACGGACTTTTGATCGGTTCTGCCTGTGAAGCAGGTGAACTTTACAGGGCTGTCGTGGAGGGCCAGAGCTTCGAAAAGCTGTGCCAGATCGCGGAATATTACGATTTTCTGGAGGTTCAGCCTCTGGGGAATAACGAATACATGGTGCGGGAGCATCTGGTGGATTCCATGGACAAGATCCAGGACTTCAACCGGACTATCATCAAGCTGGGCGAGGTGCTGAACAAGCCGGTGGTGGCCACCGGCGACGTGCATTTCCAGGACCCGGAGGACTCGGTCTACCGGGCGGTGCTGCAGGCCGGAAACGGCTTTAAGGACGCAGATAATCAGGCTCCACTGTACTACCGCACCACCGAGGATATGCTCAACCAGTTCAACTACCTGCCCAAGGAAAAGGCCTTTGAGATCGTGGTGACCAACCCCAACAAGATCGCCGACATGGTGGACGGGGGAGTGCGGGCCATTCCCAAGGGTACCTTCCCGCCCTCCATCGAGGGCGCCGAACAGCAGCTGCGTGATGCCACCTGGAACACTGCCAAGAAGCACTACGGTGACCCCTTGCCGGAGCTGGTGCGGGCCCGGTTGCAGCGGGAACTGGATTCCATCTGCGGCCACGGCTTTGCGGTTCTGTATGTAATTGCTGTAAAGCTGGTTGCCTTTTCAAACCAGAATGGCTATCAGGTGGGCAGCCGTGGTTCGGTTGGCTCCTCTGCGGTGGCCCATTTCTCGGGAATCTCCGAGGTAAACAGCCTGCCGCCCCATTATCTGTGCCCCAACTGCCAGTACAGCGAGTTTATCACCGACGGCAGCGTGGCCGACGGCTTCGACCTGCCGGACAAAAACTGCCCCTGCTGCGGCGCGCCTCTGATCGTGGACGGCCACGACATTCCTTTCGAGACCTTCCTGGGCTTCGACGGCGACAAGGAGCCGGATATCGACCTGAACTTCTCCGGTGAGTACCAGAGCTTTGTGCACCGGTACACCGAGGAGCTGTTCGGCAAGGAGTTCGTGTTCAAGGCAGGCACCGTGTCCGGCTTACAGGATAAGACCGCCTACGGCTACGTGAAAAAATATCTGGAGGAGCGGGGCCGCATCGTGAACCGTGCGGAGGAGAACCGGCTCACCCAGGGCTGCACCGGCGTGAAGCGTACCACCGGCCAGCACCCGGGCGGCATGGTGGTTGTGCCGGATGTGCACGAGATCCAGGATTTCTGTCCCATCCAGCACCCCGCCGACGATAAGGAAAAGGGTGTGCTTACCACCCACTTCGAATTTAAATACCTCCATGATACCCTGCTCAAGCTGGACGAGCTGGGCCATGATGTGCCCACCATGTACAAGTATCTGGAGAACATGACCGGCATCCCCATGGAAAAGGTGCCCATGAACGATACCAAGGTGATCAGCTTGCTGGTATCCACCGAGGCGCTGGGTGTTACCCCGGAGCAGATCGACAGCCAGACCGGTACCTTCGGCATCCCGGAGCTGGGTACCCCCTTCGTGCGGCAGATGCTCATCGAAGCCCAGCCGAAGAACTTCAGCGACCTGATTCAGATTTCCGGCCTTTCCCATGGTACCGACGTTTGGAACGGCAACGCACAGGATCTGATCAAGGATGGCGTGTGCACCATTTCCGACGTGATCGGCTGTCGTGACAGCATTATGACCTACCTGTTGCACAAGGGTCTGGAGCCCAAGCTGGCCTTCAACATCATGGAGCTGACCCGAAAGGGCAAGGTGGCAAAAGGCGGTTTCCCGCCGGGAGCAGAGGAGACCATGAAGGAGTGCGGCGTGCCGGACTGGTACATGGATTCCTGCCGCAAGATCAAGTACATGTTCCCCAAAGCCCACGCCGTGGCCTACCTGATCGCGGCCATCCGGCTGATGTGGTTCAAGGTGTACCATCCCCAGGCGTTCTACGCCACCTACTTCACCGTCCGCGGCGACGACATTGACTACGAAGCAGCGGTAGGCGGTGTGAAGGTGGCCCAGCAGCATCTGAAAGAGGTAAACGCCCGCCTGCGGGAGGAGCGGAAAGCCAAGGACGAAGACATTCAGGTTTCGCTGCAGCTTGTGAATGAGATGCTGGCCCGGGGCTATGAGTTTCTGCCCATTCAGCTGGGCAAGAGCCGGGCCACCCAGTATGTGGTGGAGGACGGCAAGGTTCGTCTGCCGTTCACCTCGCTGAAGGGCGTGGGTGAGTCCGCCGCCGTTGCGCTGGAGCGTGCCACCATTAACGGGCAGGAATACCTGTCCATCGAGGAGCTTCAGCAGGCCACCGGCGTTTCCAGCGCTGTGATGGAGAACCTGAAAAATGTGGGTGCACTGGGCGGTCTGCCGGATACCAGCCAGGTGAGCTTCTTCTGAGTGTTTGATTCTCGCAGCATGCCTTTTGACGCAGCAGGCGAGAAAAGAAATCTCAAACAAAAGAGCGAAACGTGTTCGTGAAACGCGTTTCGCTCTTTTTATTATGGCGCACGAGAGTAGGAAATACAAAAAATACCCGTCACAAAACGTGACGGGCGTGAAAATCTTTTTCGTCGAGGGCCATTTTTTCGGCTAGAATGGGAAAATTTGCAGTGGAATCAAGAGAAATGCAAAAATATGCACTTCGCTCGCCGAAAAAATTTAACGAGGTCCAAGCTTGGCCAGATCATTGAAGGTGGTCAGGATCTGGGGCTGTTCCAGGCGGATCTGCTTGCCGCTCAGGTAATGCAGCGAGCTTTCCTCCGGGATCTGGCCGAAGGTCAGCTGCACCGCGCACAGGGCCTGGGTTTTCAGGCCGGCCTTCTCGTTCCATTTCCGGTTGCCGTATTTGATGTCGCCCAGAACCGGCGCGCCCAGAAATGCCAGATGAGCGCGAATCTGATGGGTGCGGCCAGTCACCAGTCCGATGCGGCAGAGGGTGAAGGGGCCGATCACTTTTTCCGGGGTCACCTCGGTGATGATCTCCTTGTAGCCCTCGGCTGCGTCGGCGCGTACTTGTACCTTGTTGTTGGATTCATTGTGACGCAGCCAGGCGGTGTGGCGGCCCTTGGGCGGCTTGCCGAAGGTGATGGTCAGGTACTCCTTGCGCACGGAATCCGTGCGGATGATCTCATTCATGTCTCGCAGTGCAGCATAATTCTTTGCGGCCACCACCAGACCCTCGGTGCCCCGGTCCAGCCGGTTGCACAGTGCGGGGGCAAAGGTGTGCTCCTGCCCGGCAATATATTCACCTTTCTGGGTAAGATAAGCGGTGAAGGCATCCACCAGGTTGGCGTCGCCGGTGCGGTCCGAGTGGCAGAGCAGGTGGGCTGGCTTGTACAGCACCGCCAGATTCTCGTCCTCGTAGACTACTTGAACCGGCGGCTGACGGCGGGTTGGAGCCTTGGGTGCAGGCGCGGCGGAAAAGAACTCATCGTTGATATAAAGCTCCAGCACATCTCCGGCGTGAATGCGGTAATCTGCGTCGGCCTTTTTGCCGTTCACCTTGATGCGTTTGTTCCGGAAACTCTTGTACAGCAAGCTGTTGGGCAGATTAACAGTAACGTTTTGCACAAAACGGGAAAGGCGCACGCCTTCCTCATTGGTGCCCGCGGTAAAGCGTTTCATTCAAAAGGTTCCTCTCTTTCCAATAACCTGTAAATAGTATATAATATAAAGAATAGCGCGTAAAGCGTAATTTTGAAGGGAACGGGGAACACGGCATGGCACAGCAGCAGATCCACGCAAACCACCGCCAGCGCATGCGTAAGCGGTTTGAAGAGACCGGCTTCGACGGCTTTTCCGACCATGAGGTGCTGGAATACATCCTGTTTCATGCCATTCCCCGCAAAGATGTGAACCCGATTGCCCACGCGCTGCTGAATCACTTCGGCGGGCTGGACCGGGTGTTGGAGGCCAGTGAGCAGGAGCTCACCCAGGTGGAGGGCGTAGGTCCTGCCACCGCCCGGCTGATCTGCCTGTTTCTGGCGGTGGACCGGCGCTACCACCAGCACAAAACCCGCCCGGTGCGCACCGTGAAAAGCCTGGAAGAGGTGGGCGAGCACATGGAGTCGCTGTTTTACGGCGCAAGGGTGGAGCAGGTCTACGCCATGTATCTGGACGACCGCAACCACATTCTCAAGGTGGAAAAGTGCTTCGAGGGCACGGTGAACGCCTCGTCAGTGTTCGTGAACGTGCTCAGCAGCCGGATGATCACTCTGGGCGCCACCCAGCTGGTGCTGGCCCACAACCACCCCAGAGGCTTCGCGCTGCCCTCCCGCGAGGATATGAACCTGACCAGCCAGATCCGCCAGAAGCTGGGGACTCTTGGCCTGAAGCTGGTGGACCATGTGATCGTGGCGCCGGACGGCTATATCTCCCTGCGGCAGAGCGACCGGTTCCAAAGCCTGTTTACCTGAGGCCGCCGGCAGAAACACGCGGCCCTGCCCGCGAACAGAAAGGATGATCGAATGGATCAGTTTAAACTTGTAGCGCCCTATCAGCCAACAGGCGATCAGCCCCAGGCCATTGAAACACTGGCCCAGGGCATCCTGAACGGCGATAAGGCTCAGACCCTGCTGGGCGTGACCGGCAGCGGTAAGACCTTCACCATGGCCAATGTGATCGCCAAGGTCAACCGGCCCACACTGGTGCTGGCCCACAACAAGACGCTGGCGGCCCAGCTGTGCACCGAGTTCCGGGAATTCTTCCCGGAGAACGCGGTGGAATACTTCGTTTCCTATTACGACTATTACCAGCCGGAGGCCTATATTCCGTCCACCGATACCTATATCGAAAAGGACAGCGCCATCAATGACGAGATCGACCGGCTGCGCCATTCCGCCACGGCGGCCTTGTCCGAGCGGCGGGATGTAATCATCGTGGCCAGCGTGTCCTGCATTTACAGTCTGGGTGACCCCATCGACTACCGGAGCATGGTGATCAGCCTGCGCCCCGGCATGCAGATGGACCGGGATGAGCTGTGCAAGCGCCTGGTGAAGCTGCAATACGAGCGCAACGATATCAACTTTGTGCGCAACAAGTTCCGGGTGCGGGGCGACACGGTGGAGATCAACCTGGCCTACATGAACGACGTGGCCATCCGGGTGGAATTCTTCGGCGACGAGATCGACCGCATCAGCGAGATGAACCCCCTCACCGGCGAGCGGAAGAACGTGGTCAAGCACGTGGCCATCTTCCCGGCCAGCCATTACATCGTTTCCCCGGAAAAGATGCAGGCGGGCCTTGTGAGCATCCGGGAAGAGATGGACCGGCAGGTGAAGAAGTTCACCGAGGAGGGCAAGCTGCTGGAGGCCCAGCGCATTGCCCAGCGCACCAACTATGACATGGAGATGCTGCAGGAAGTGGGCATGTGCAAGGGCATCGAGAACTATTCCGCGGTGCTTTCCGGCCGTGCGCCCGGTTCCACTCCCACCACGCTGCTGGACTACTTCCCCAAAGACTTCCTGCTCTTTGTGGACGAGAGCCACGTGATGCTGCCCCAGCTGCGGGCCATGTACGGCGGCGACTACGCCCGCAAGAAAACTCTGGTGGACTTCGGCTTCCGCCTGCCCTCCGCTTTCGATAACCGCCCCCTGAAATTCGAGGAGGTGGAAAGCAAGCTGAACCAGATTGTGTTCGTGAGCGCAACGCCCGGTGAATACGAACGGGAGCATAGCGTGCGGGTGGCCGAGCAGGTGATCCGTCCCACCGGCCTGTTGGACCCCCAGATCATCGTCAAGCCGGTGGAGGGTCAGATCGAGGACCTGCTGGGCGAGATCAACCAGCGCACCGCCCGAAACGAGCGGGTGCTGGTGACCACCCTGACCAAGAAGATGGCCGAGGACCTGACCGACTTCCTCACCGAGCACGGGGTCAAGGTTAAGTACATGCACCACGAGGTAGATACCTTCGAGCGCATGGAGCTGATCAAGGACCTGCGCACCGGTACCATCGATGTGATCGTGGGCATCAACCTGCTGCGTGAGGGTCTGGACCTGCCGGAGGTTTCGCTGGTGGCGATTCTGGACGCGGACAAGGAAGGTTTCCTGCGCAGCGAGACCAGTCTGGTGCAGACCATCGGCCGCGCCGCCCGAAATGCGGACGGCATCGTTATCATGTATGCGGATGAGGTCACCCCCAGCATGGAGAAGGCCATCACCGAGACCGAGCGTCGCCGCTCCATCCAGATGGCCTACAACGAGGCCCACGGCATTACCCCGAAGACCATCGTGAAGAGCATCCGCGACAGCATTGAAATCAGCGACCACAAGGAGAACGCAAAGCTTGGCACCCGCCGCATGAGCAAGGCGGAGCGGGAGCAGCTGATCACCCGCCTGACCCGCGAGATGAAGGAGGCGGCCAAGCTGCTGGAATTCGAGCACGCGGCCTTCCTGCGTGACCGCATTGAAAAGCTGCGCCGGGGCGAGAATCCCAGCGACGATGCCAACGAAGCAAAGCCGAAAAAGAGGAAAGGAAAGTTCTGAGCATTGAATAATGATAAGATCGTCATCAAGGGTGCCCGCGAGCACAACCTGAAAAATGTTGATTTGACCATCCCGCGGGACAAGCTGATCGTAATGACCGGCCTGTCCGGCAGCGGCAAGTCCAGCCTGGCCTTCGATACCATCTACGCGGATGGCCAGCGCCGTTATATGGAGAGCCTTTCCAGCTACGCCCGCCAGTTCCTGGGCCAGATGGAAAAGCCGGATGTGGACGACATCCAGGGCCTTTCGCCGGCCATCTCCATCGACCAGAAGACCACGAACCGGAACCCCCGGTCCACCGTGGGTACCGTGACCGAAATCTACGACTATCTGCGTCTTTTGTACGCCCGCATCGGCGTGCCCCATTGCCCCATCTGCGGCCGGGTCATCAGCCAGCAGACGGTGGACCAGATGGTGGACGCCATTCTGGCCCTGCCCAAGGGCACCAAATTCCAGGTGCTGGCCCCGGTGGTGCGGGGCCGTAAGGGCACCCAGCAGAAGGAGCTGGAGGCGGCCCGGCGGGGCGGCTATGCCCGTGTGCGCATCGACGGCAACCTCTATGATCTGGACGAAGAGATCAGCCTGGAAAAGAACAAAAAGCACACGGTGGAGATCGTGGTGGACCGTCTGGTCATCAACGACACCGTGCAGAGCCGTCTGGCAGATTCGCTGGAAACGGCCATCGCTCTCACCGGCGGTCTGGTGACCATCGACGTGAGCGGCGGGGAGGAGATGCAGTTCAGCCAGAGCTATGCCTGCCCGGATCATGGTATCTCTATCGACGAGCTGGAACCCCGCATGTTCAGCTTCAACAATCCCTTCGGCGCCTGCGAACGCTGCACCGGTCTGGGAACCTTCATGCGGGTGGATCCGGAGCTGATCATTCCCAATAAGGATTTGTCCATCCGGGAGGGCGCCATCAAGGCCAGCGGCTGGTACTACGCTGAGGGTTCGATCAGCGAGATGTATTACAAGGGCCTGGGCAAAAAGTACGGCTTCACGCTGGACACGCCTGTTAAGGAAATGAGCGCCGAGGCGGTGAACGCCATTCTTTACGGCACCGGCGGTGAACGCATCGAGATGCACCGGGAAAACGAGTTCGGTTCCGGCCGTTACCTGAACGAATTCGAGGGCATTGTGAACAATCTGGAACGCCGCTTCCGGGAGACCAGCAGCGAGTGGATGAAGGAAGAGATCGCCACCGTGATGAACGGCGTGGAATGCCCGGACTGCCACGGCAAGCGGCTCAAGCCCACCAGTCTGGCGGTCACCGTGGGAGGCGTGAACATCAGCGACCTGTGCGAGATGAGCGTGCGCCAGGAGCTGAACTTCATCAACGACATCCAGCTGACCGATCAGGAGCACCGCATCGGCGACGGCATCCTGAAAGAGGTGCGCGAGCGGCTGGGCTTCTTGCAGAGCGTGGGTCTGGATTACCTGACCCTTTCCCGCGGTGCGTCCGGTCTGTCCGGCGGCGAGAGCCAGCGTATCCGGCTGGCCACCCAGATCGGCAGCGCCCTCACCGGCGTGCTCTATGTGCTGGATGAGCCCAGCATCGGCCTGCACCAGCGGGACAACGACAAGCTGATCGCTACCCTCAAGCGTCTGCGGGATCTGGGCAACACGCTGGTGGTGGTGGAGCACGACGAGGACACCATGCGTCAGGCGGACTACATCGTGGACATCGGCCCCGGTGCGGGCGTGCACGGTGGCGAGGTGGTGGCCGAGGGCTCGGTGGAGGATATTTGCAAGGCCCCCCGCAGCATCACCGGCGCGTATCTGTCCGGCCGCAAGCGGATCGAGGTGCCCGCCACCCGCCGTAAGGGCAACGGCAAAAAGCTGCGCATCGTGGGCGCAGCCGAAAATAATCTGAAGAATGTGAATGTGGATATCCCGCTGGGCAAGATGATCTGTGTGACCGGTGTGTCCGGCAGCGGCAAGTCCAGCCTGATCAACGAGATCTTCTATAAGGCGCTGGCCATGGAGCTGAACTGCCCAGACGCAGGACGCCAAGATGCGCGGCTACGGCCCCGGCCGGTTCAGCTTCAATGTGAAGGGCGGACGCTGCGAGGCCTGTGAGGGCGACGGCATCGTGCAGATCGAGATGCACTTTTTGCCGGATATCTTCGTGCCCTGTGAAGTGTGTAAGGGCGCCCGCTACAACCGGGAAACTCTTGAGGTAAAATACAAGGACAAGAGCATTGCCGATGTGCTGGACATGACGGTGGAGGAGGCCTGCACCTTCTTTGCCAACATTCCCCGCATCCACCGCAAGCTGCAGACCCTGCTGGACGTAGGCCTTGGCTACATCAAGCTGGGCCAGAGTGCCACCACCCTGTCCGGCGGCGAGGCCCAGCGCGTAAAGCTGGCGCTGGAACTGGCCAAGCGGGAGACCGGCCAGACTGTGTATGTACTGGACGAGCCCAGCACCGGCCTGCATGTGGCGGACGTGCACAAGCTAATCACCGTGCTGGATCGTCTGGTGGACGCGGGCAACACCGTGGTCATCATCGAGCACAATCTGGACATCATCAAGCGGGCGGATCATATCATTGATCTGGGCCCCGAGGGCGGCGACGAGGGCGGCACCATCGTGGCCACCGGCACCCCGGAAGAGGTAGCCAAGGTGCCCGCCTCCTACACCGGCAAATACCTGGGCCCTATCCTGGAGCGGGACCGGGTGACCGAATAAGAAAGCAAAGAGGGATTCCATGGAAACCATCCTGTTGGTGGAAGACGATGCGGCGCTGAGCGAGGGAATTGCTCTGGCATTCAGTCAGCAGCCCTATGAATTTGTTCGCTGTGCCTCGCTGGCCGAGGCCCGGCAGGCATTGCAAGCGCGGGCGTTTTCCCTGATCCTTCTGGATCTGGGCCTGCCGGACGGCAGCGGGCTGGAGCTTTGCCGCCAGCTGCGTGACCGGCGGGACCCGGTTCCAGTGCTTTTCCTCACCGCCAACGATACCGAGTACAGCGAGGTGGCGGCGCTGGAAGCGGGTGGCGATGACTATATTACCAAGCCCTTCAGTCTTGCGGTGCTGCGGGCAAGAGTCACTGCCGCCCTGCGCCGCCGCGCACCCGCCGGGCTGGAGCTGGTGGAAGTCGGCCCTTTCCGGTTCGACTTTGCCCGACTCCGGTTTGAAAGGCAGGGCGTTGAGTTGGTACTCAGCCGCACCGAACAGCGCCTGCTCCAGCTGCTGGTGAAGAACCGGGGGCAGATTGTTCCCCGGGACACCTTGCTGGATCAAGTGTGGGATGGCGGTGAATTCGTGGACGAAAACACCCTGTCGGTAGCGGTGCGCCGCCTGCGCGCCAAGCTGGAAGAGGACCCGCGCCGCCCACGTTATATCCAAACGGTCTACGGCGTGGGCTATACCTGGAAGGGGAACGCCGATGAATGACTGGTTCTTTGGAGTTACTCCCGGGCAGCTGGCCCTGCTGCTGGGATTGGGCGCGCTGACAGTTACGGCGGCAGGTGTCGGTGTTGCTGTATATGGCTGGTACACCAGACGCACCATGCGCCGTTTGGAGCAGATGCTGGAGCAGGCCATTGCGGGCAGCTTTGAACAGGACGACTACAGCGAAGCCCAGCTTTCCCGCCTGGAAGAGAAGCTGAGCCGGTTTCTGCATTCCAGCCAGCTTTCCCGCAAAGCCATCGAAGAGGACCGGGGACGCATCAAGTCCCTGATCGGCGATATTTCCCACCAGACCAAGACCCCGCTGGCAAACATTCTGCTCTATGGGCAGCTGCTGGACGAGCAGCCGCTGCCTGCAACTGCCCGCCCCATGCTGGCTCAGATCAACACCGAGGTGGAAAAGCTACGGTTTTTAATCGAGGCGCTGGTCAAGCTGTCCCGCCTGGAAAGCGGAGTTGTTCAGCCCGTGGCCGAGGTTCAAGCGCTGGAACCGTTGCTGCAGGCGCTGGAACATTCCTTCCGGCCTGCGGCCGAACAGAAGGGTGTTTCGCTGCGGTTTTTGTCCACGGGTGCCCGGGCCTGCTTTGACTGCAAGTGGACCCAGGAGGCGGTGGGCAACCTGGTGGACAACGCCATCAAGTACACCCCGGCGGGCGGGCATGTATCCGTTGCCTGTGAGCAGTATGCCATGTTCTGCCGTATTACCGTGCAGGACGACGGTCCCGGCATTCCGGAAGCGGAGCAGGCGGCGGTGTTCCGCCGGTTCTACCGGGGCAGCGCTGCGGCAAAAAGCCCGGGCGTCGGGGTGGGTCTGGCCCTGGCAAGGCAGATCGCCGCGCTGCAGGGCGGTTACATCAAGCTGGCATCGGAACCGGGCAAGGGCAGCGAGTTTTCTCTGTATCTGCCCCTGGAAGCGCAAATATGACAGAACTGTTCGATTTGCCCCGCTGCCTGTAAGGGTGCGGTAAGCTTTGTTTGGTATAGTCTGTGCAGTAAAGAAAAGTGCGTTCGCGCATTCTTTGCTGCACAGACTATTTTTATCGGGAGGTTTTGGAGGAATGAACGTTCTGGAAACAAGAGCGCTGAAAAAATACTACGGCGAGGGCGAGACCCAGGTGCGCGCCCTGGACGGGGTGGACCTGACGGTGGAGGAAGGGGAATTCGTGGCCATTGTGGGCACCAGCGGCAGCGGAAAATCCACCCTGCTGCACATGCTGGGCGGGCTGGATGAACCCACCAGCGGCAAGGTGCTGGTGGAGGGCAAGGACATCTTTCAGCTGAAAAAGGACGCTCTCACCATTTTCCGCCGCCGCAAGATCGGTTTTGTGTTCCAAAGCTATAACCTGGTGCCGGTGCTGAATGTGTATGAGAACATCGTGCTGCCCATCGAGCTGGATGGCAACCGGGTGGACCGGGCTTTTGTGAGCCGGATCATCGCCACGCTGGGTCTGGAAAACAAGCTGCAAAGCCTGCCCAGCCAGCTTTCCGGGGGTCAGCAGCAGCGGGTGGCCATTGCCCGGGCGCTGGCTACCAAGCCCGCCATTCTGCTGGCGGATGAGCCCACCGGCAACCTGGATTCCAAGACCAGTCAGGATGTGCTGAGCCTGCTTCGAGTGACCAGCGAACGGTTCGGGCAGACCATTGTGATGATCACCCACAATGAGGAGATTGCCCAGCTGGCGGACCGGATCGTGCGCATTGAGGATGGCCGCATCCGGGAAGGGCGGTGATGGGCTGTGTTGAAGATCGACAACCGCAAGGCCCTGCATCGCCTGGCGGACAAAAGCTTCCGGGCAAACCGGGGCCGCAATCTGATTGCTATTCTGGCAATTATACTCACCACCATCCTGTTCACCAGTGTGTTTTCCATTGGCGGCAACCTGATTGCTTCCTTTCAATACAGTACCATGCTCCAGTCCGGCGGCAGTGCCCATGGTACCTTCAAGGATCTTACCCGGGAGCAGTTTGACCAGCTCAAGCAGGCGGCCCCGGCGGGAGCCATTCTGGACCGGAATATCATCTGTGCCTATGAGGTGGAAAATCCGGAGTTTTTAAAGCGCCATCTGGAATTGTGGTATCAGCAGCCGGAGGCCTATGAGCGCCGGTTCTGCCAATTGACCGGCGGGCGTGTACCTCAGGCGGCGGATGAGATCGCCATGGACGAGCGAAGTCTGGAGCTGCTTGGAATTACTCCCGAGGAAGGGCAAACCATTACGCTGCAGCTGAAGATGGGCTATGACCAGCCGGTGATCGAGCGCCAGTTCACGCTGGTGGGCTGGTTCGGCTACAGCGATATCATGAACACAGGCTTTGGAATCGTGAGCGAGGCATATCTCGCGGAGCATGCCGATGAACTGACCGAGGCAAGCAAACAGACTGGCAGCCAGGTGGGATTGATTCAGTGTGATGTGACCTTTTCTGGCAGCTTCAACATCAGCGGTAAGCTGCGAGCCATGGCCGAAAAGGCGGGCCTTGCCAAAGAGGTGGAATGGAACGAAAACTGGGCCTATGTGGGTGCAGGCATCACCGACTGGACCAGTATTGGCGCGGTGGCAGGCCTTCTTCTGCTCATCATGCTCACCGGATATCTGATCATCTATAATATTTTTCAGATTTCCGTCATGCAGGACATCCGCTATTACGGACTACTGAAAACCATCGGAACCACCGCAAAGCAGATCCGGCGGATTCTGCGCCGTCAGGCGCTGGTGCTGTGCGGCTTTGGCATCCCTGTGGGGCTGGTGCTGGGCTTTTTGCTGGGCACGGCGTTTACACCGCTCATTTTGCAGATGGTCAATACGGTGGACGATGTCAAACTGGCGCTGAACCCGGCGGTTTTTCTGGGGGCTGCGGCCTTTTCGGTGATCACGGTGCTGCTGAGCATGCGTAAGCCCGCCCGGCTTGCCGCAAAGGTTTCTCCGGTGGAGGCGGTTCGATATACCGAAGGAAACGGCAAGGCTGCCAAAAAGGCGAAGCGTTCCACCGGCGGCGGGAAGCTCTGGCGGATGGCACTGTCCAATGTGGGGCGCAACAAGCGCCGCGCCGTGCTGGTGGTCCTTTCCATGAGCCTTTCTCTGGTGCTCATGAACAGTGTATTCACGCTGACGGACAGCTTCGATATGGACAAATATCTGGCCCGTTTTATCAAAACGGACTTTGTGGTGGCCAACGCCCGTTATTGGGGAATCGATTCTTTCCGTGCGCTGGATGGTGAGGATGCGGTGAGCGATACATTGATTGCCAATGTGCAGGCGCAGGAGGGCTTTGTGCAGGGCGGCGCGATCTGGTGCGACATCTATTCCTGGGCGGAGGAGTATCAGTGGCCGGAGGATACCATCTGGGACGAAGCGGGGAACCCCTGCCGAAATGACGGGAGAAACCGGCCCCAGGCAGTGGACGAGGAAAAGAATCCCCTTACCGTAATCTATGGAGCGGATGATTTTATTCTGAACAATCTGCAGGTGATGGAAGGGGAGCGCGACCCGGAAACGATCCGGCAGAAGCTTGCCACCGGTGAATACATCCTTTTTGCGGGCCAGGTGAACGACGAGGGTAAGCTGGAGCCAAACCAGCGCCACAAAGCGGGCGATGTGGTTACCCTGTACGATGCAGACGGCGCCCGGCGCACTTTCACTGTCCTGTCGGTGATCAATCCCGCCTATTACTGTGAGACGGCGCAGGCCAGCTTTTCCGAATTCGCCTATTACACCACGGCGGATGTGTATGCGGGAATGTGCAACACCGCCAACAAGATGAACTACGCCTTCGAGGTGGAGCCGGAGTTGGTGGAGGCCATGGGGCAATACCTGAACCTCTACACCACGCAGATCGACCCGCTGATGGATTACCGTTCCCGGGACGGTTACATCCAGGAATACACCGGGGTGCAATTTCTGTTCGTGACGGTGGGCGGCTCGCTCTCGCTGGTGATCGGGCTGATCGGTGTGCTGAACTTTGTCAACTCCATCCTGACGGGTATCATCACACGCCGCCGGGAATTTGCCGTGCTGGAGGCCATCGGTATGACCAGGCGGCAGCTTCAGACGATGGTCATGCTGGAGGGCAACTGCTATGCGCTGTTCACCATTCTGTGCAGTCTGGCCGTTGGGGTCGGCGTTTCGCTGCTCTGCGTGAAGCCGCTGGTGGATGGCCTGTTCTTTAC
>NZ_JAGHKE010000051.1:0-19811 GCF_017889395.1 Allofournierella sp.
GTGGCGGCCATTCTGTTGTTCAGCGTGATTTTTCTTCTGGTTGGCCTGCTGCTGTGGGTGCAGCGGAAAACAGAAGCATAACAGCAAGGGAGGGAGACCATGAACTGGGTCAAACAGTGCCAACAAAAGGTAAAGAGCTGGCTGTGCGATACGCCGGAGAGCTTTACCAGTGCGTTCCGTGAGAAGGAGCAGATGAAAGAGCGCCTGGAAGCGGCGCTGGATCAAAGCACAAAGCGAAAGGGCCGCGCGGCGCTGGTGCTCGCAGCGGCAGTGATATTGGGGGTGGGCGGATTTGCCGTGTGGGGAATTTCCCCCACACAAAAGCAGACCGATACGCTTCGGGTGTTGTGCGTAGCGCCGGAGTATACCGGCCGCTATTCGGAATTCAAAGCCATGGAGAAGGCCAAAGCCCGGTTCACAGCTGCCTGGCCGGATGTGGAGCTGACGGTGGAGTATTTCTTTATCGATGAATCCAGCGCGCAGAATGAAGAAAAGCTGACCCAGTTGCGCACCCAGATCATGGCCGGAGATGGACCGGACGTGGTGTTCAGCACAGGAGACCTATTTTTGCAGAATCCGGCCAAGCAGATGAAGGCGGGCGTTTTCTGTGACCTCACGCCCTATGTGGAGGCGGAGGGAGAGGATCTTCCCCCGCTGAAGGAGCTGGTGCTGCAAAGCGGTCAGAGACGGGGCGAGCAGTATGTGATTCCAATTACCTATCGAGTGGACTTTTTGAACAGTACAGCCGAGCGCTTTGCCCGTTACGGAATTGACCCGGGCGCTGTTGCGGACCGACAAGCGTATCTGGATACCATGCAGCATTTTTTGGAGCAAAATCCGCAGCTGAGCTGGAGCGGCGGCAACCGGGCCAATGCAGACTACGTTCTGGCGCAGACCTTTGTGAGCCTGTTCCCGGAGCTGTGCGATCTGCAAAACGAGCGCCTTCCGCTGGAGGATGCGCAGGTGCGCCAGTGGCTGGAGCTGTGCCGGCTGGAATACGAGCGGGTGAATGCTTATCCCCGGGATGCTTCGGAACAGATGCCGCCGGAGGATCAGCTTCGCTTGCTGGGGTTGCAGCAGATGAACGCGGTCAAACAGGGCGAAACCGTCGATTATCTGGTCGCCCGCAACCAACAGGGCGGGACCACCGGAATTGTTGGGCAGTGGGCCGGAGTGCTGGCCAGTTCGAAGAATCAGCTGAACGGCTGGCGTTTCATTCGAACCATGCTGGATGAAGAGGTGCTGTGGGCCGCAACCAGCCAGGGCGAAAATTACGGCTGGGTTCTGCAGGGGAGCGAAGAGATTGTGAGCCAGCAGATCAGCGCCACCAAACCGCTGGAAACGCTGTACGGCGGCACCCTCGGGCTGGAGCATTATATGGACCAGGTGGGGCAGGCGAGCGCGGTTGTCTTTACTGTGGAGCCTTACGAGGTTCTGCTGGAGAGCTTCCGGCCATATTTTGAGGGAACGGCAGGCTATGAGGAGTGCGCCCAAAAGGCGCAAAACTATTGGCGGATCTACCGCACCGAGTAAGAAAATCCACGCCAAAGGAGGGAATGGTAAATGCGGCACAGCCCGGCAATCATTCGAATCCTGGCGGCCGAGCTGCTAGCCGCCGTCACGCTGGCAATTTTGCTGCCGGTGTTTTTTACTCTGCTGGGCAGCCTGATGAGCCCCGGGGAGATTGAGCATTATTTCGGCCCGATCTATGAGGGGGCGGCGGAACAGACTGTAAGGCTTCATCTGCTGCCGGATCGCCTCTCGCTGGAAAGTTGGTATCAGGTGCTGCTGCGAAGGCCGGACTATCTGATCAAGTTCTGGAACAGCCTGCTGCTTTGCGCGGCCATTGTGCTGGGGCAGCTGATCGTCAGCTGCATGGGCGGATTTGCATTTGCAAAATACCGGTTTCCTCACAAAAATCTTTTATATTACGCCCTGATCGTACTGATGCTGATGCCGGTGCAGGTCACACTTGTGCCCAATTATATTGTGCTGGACTGGCTGGGTTTGCTGGATCGTTGGGCCTGCTTAGTGCTGCCGATGGCGCTGGCTCCTTTTGGTACCTTCCTGATGGCGCAGGTATTCAAAAGCGTGCCGGATGAGCTTTTGGATGCCGCTCGGCTGGACGGTGCTTCCACCGGGCAGCAGCTGGTGAGGATTATGATTCCCGCCGCCCAAAGCGGCGTGGTGAGCCTGGCGCTGCTTGCGTTTATCGACGCGTGGAATATGGTGGAGCAGCCGATCACTTTTTTGCAGGATACCGCCCGCTATCCGCTCAGTGTGTTTCTGGCCAGCGTCAACAGCGAAAACTTTTCCCTCAGCTTTGCCTGCGGCGTTCTGGCGTTGTTACCGGTGCTGCTGCTCTTTTTGTTTTTCCAAAAGGAGCTGGTGCAGGGAATTGAATTTTCCGGATTGAAGTAAAAGGAGAATGGCAATGAAGGCATACAAAACCGCTGTGCTGCGCTGGGGGCTGCGGCTGGCTGTGCTGCTGGGGCTGTGCACAGTGCTGGCTGGTGTGGTTCAGGCGCAGCTGATGCCTCAGGTGCAGGCGGTCAAACCCTATTCTGGAAGGCTTTCCTTCACCGAGCATTATCTGGCCACTGCCGCGGCAGAGCAGCCGGAGCAGCAAAGTGTACAGGCAGCAGGCAGCTGGGTGATCCTGCGGACAATGGCGGAGGAAGGGCAGGCTGTTTGCAAAGGGGACGCTTTGCTGGTTCTGGACGTGCAGGAGCAGCAGATTCGGCTTCAGACCCTGGCTGCGCAGATTCAGGAGCAGACCAACTACATCAACGCCTATGATTGGACCGGTGGTGACCGGTTGGTGTTGGAACAGAAGCTGGAGGCGGTGAAAATGGAGTACCGGCAGGTGAAGACCAGTTTTCCGGCAGATGGCGTGGTAACCGCCCCGGCGGATGGAATCGTGAAAGAACTTGCACAGCCGGGTGCGGCGGCAACCGGACAGACGGTTGCACGTATCACGGTCAGTCAGGCTTCGGCGGCAGACTGCATCCAGTGGAGCCTTACGGACGCACAGGCGCAAACTCTGCTGGAGCAGGAGCAGCTGGTGCTGGAGGGCACCTGCCGGGTGGAACAGGAGGACGGCATACTGGAAACGGTGGAAGCCGACGCTTCCCTGCAGCAATATCAGTGGGAGGAAGAAGCGGGTATGTACCGCGTTGAGGCTTTGCTGGAGCTGGAACAGGGATCTCTCCGCCCGGGCGCACAGGTGGAGGTGACGGCAAAAAGCAACAGCCGGACATACCAGTGTCTGGTACCCCTTTCCGGCCTGATTTTGATCGGGCCGGAGCAATATGCAGTGGCAAAGGTGGAGCAGGTGAACGGAATCTGGGGCGAGGAATACAGGGTGCGTCTGGTGCCGGTGGAGCTGCTGGCCACGGATGCGGTAAATGCCGCAGTCGAGCCGGTGGGGGAAGCAATCGACAGCAACGACCGCATCGCTTCTTACTTTGACCGGGCCTTGACCGATGGGGAGCAGGTGCAGCCGCTATGGAGCTGAAAAAACGGGCCCTCTTCTGGGCTGCAGCCGCCCTGCTGTGCTTTGCCATGCAGTGTAAAACCACCCGGGATATGCGGGCCGTGGTGCCGGAGGCTGTGGTGTTTTCCAGCGCCTCCGGGCTGGGGGTCAGCGTAGAACAGGCACAAGCAATGCCCGGTCAGGCTGCGGCAGTGGGAGAACAGATCGGAACCGTGGAGCTGCCCTCGCTGGGGCGCACTCAAACGGTGCGCCTGTTCCCCGCGACCAGCAATTACGCCGCCGCCGTGGGCATGCGCTTTAGCGCCGGGGGCTGGTTTGGGACGGATGCCGTGCACCAGCATCGGGCCTTTGCGGTGATTTCCGATGCGCTGGCCCTGGAGCTGCTGGGGAGTGATCAGGCAGTAGGGGCGGAGCTTCTGGTGCAGGGTGAATATTATCAGATTTGCGGCATCTACCGGGCAGAGCGGCGCTTTTGGCCGAGTGTCTGTGCCGGGGAACTGCCCCGGGTGTATCTGAGCCGGCCGGTGGAATGGGACGGCGGGGAATTCCCGGCTACCCAGCTGCTTTGCCCGGCGGAGCAAAGCACACTGGAACAACTGCGGGAGTCGATTCAGGCAGCCGCCGACAGTGTTTTAAACGGAGAAGCTCAGGACCTGCGCTGCGCCCGGCAATTCGCCGTTCAGCTGTGTTTGTTCACGGGTGTTGGCGCGGGGCTGTGGCCGCTGCTTCGCTGGATGAACCGGGGGATTAAATCAATGATCACCCTGTGGAGGGAAAAGGAAAAAACGCCCCGCCGGTTCGCCGTTCTGGCATGCTGCGCATTGCGGGATCTTGCCGGGCCACTGGCCATTGTGTGGGGAGTGGGGCGTCTGATGCGGCTGCCGCAAAGCTGGCTGCCGCCGGATCAGATTTTTGATCTGGAATGGTATCTGGAAAATATCCGCGGGTTTTATCAGGCATTGTTCAGCAACCCGCAGCAGTATCAGGCATTGATAGGCGGCTATCTGTCCCTGATCGCGATATGGGGAGCAGCGGCGCTGGTGTGCTGCTTGGCCATGGAGCAGTGGTTGTTTTTGTCTTTTGACAGGGATCGAAATATGCTATAATAGAAAGCACTCAGCCCGGTGTTCGGCATTGGCCGCGCGGGGCGAGTGCTTTTTGTTTTGGTATGGAGGCGGTTTTCGTTGACGAAAGATCTGACCCAGGGCGGCATCACAAAGACTCTAGTTCTGTTTTCCCTGCCCATGATTGCGGGCAACCTGCTGCAGCAGTTGTATAACATTGCTGACACTCTGATTGTGGGTCGCTTTCTGGGGGCGAATGCTCTGGCGGCGGTGGGCTCGGCCTACACGCTCATGACCTTCCTCACCTCAATTCTGTTGGGCTTGGCCATGGGCAGCGGGGCGCTGGTATCCATCTGCTGGGGCCAGAGGGACGGGGAGCGGATGCGCTCCTGTGTGGCGGCCTCCTTTACGCTGATCGGCGTGCTGGCTGCCCTGCTTACCGTGGGCGTTTATCTGCTGGTGGACCCCATTCTGGCTCTGCTGCAGGTACCGGAGCAGGTCTGGGAACTGATGCGGGTGTATCTGCTGGTGATCTTCGCGGGCATCCCCGCTACCTTTCTGTATAACTACTTCGCCTGTATGCTGCGGGCGGTGGGCAACTCGGCGGTGCCGCTGGCCTTTCTGGGCGTTTCCTCGGTGATGAACATCGGGCTGGACCTGCTTTTCGTGCTGCGCTTTGACTGGGGCGTGGCGGGTGCGGCTTTTGCCACCGTGCTCAGCCAGTATCTGTCCGGCATCGGGCTGGCGGTGTACAGCCTGTTTGGGGCCCGGGAACTGCTGCCCCACAAACAGCACTGGCGCTTTGGCCGGGCCCGTCTGGCTGAGGTGACCAGCTATTCGCTGCTCACCTGTATGCAGCAGTCCATTATGAACTTCGGCATCCTGATGGTGCAGGGACGGGTAAACAGCTTCGGCCCGGCGGTGATGTCCGCTTTCGCGGCTGCGGTGAAGATCGATACCTTCGCCTACATGCCCGCTCAGGACCTGGGCAACGCCTTTTCCACCTTCGTGGCCCAGAACTACGGGGCAGGCAAGGCCGACCGCATCCAGAAGGGCATCCGGCGGGCGGTGGCCATCTCGGCCGGGTTCTGTGTGGCGGTGAGTGCCCTGGTATTTGTTTTCGCCCATCCGCTGATGCTCATCTTTGTGGCCCCTGAAGAGACCGAGATTTTGGGCATTGGAGTGCAGTATCTGCGCATTGAGGGCAGTTTTTATTGCGGCATCGGCTGTCTGTTTTTGCTGTACGGCCTCTACCGGGCCATGGAAAAGCCGGGCATGTCGGTGGTGCTCACTATTCTTTCACTGGGCACCCGGGTCATCCTGGCCTATGGCCTGTCCGCCATCCCGGCCATCGGAGTCACCGGTATCTGGTGGTCGGTTCCCATCGGCTGGTTCCTGGCGGACCTGGTGGGCTTTGTATATTACTGGAAAAACCGTGCCCGGCTGCAGGCTGTGCTGACCGGGAGCGCAAAAGGAGAAACAACATGAAAGAACGCTTGACACATCTTTACTTCGGCAACGGCAAAGGCAAAACCACCGCTTCCATGGGCCTGGCGCTGCGGGCGCTGGGCAACGGCTGGCGTGTGGTGGTGGTTCAGTTTCTGAAAAGCCACCCCAGCGGAGAGGTCGCCGGGCTGGAAAAGCTGGGTGCAAAGGTGATCCGCAGCACCGAGACCATGAAGTTCGTGTTTAAAATGACCGAGGAGGAAAAGCAGGCTGCCCGTGCCGTGCAGCAGAAGATGCTGAACGAGGCCATCCGTCTGGTGAACGAAGGGCAGGTGGACCTGCTGGTGCTGGATGAGGCGGGCTCCCTCTGCCAGCTGGATATGCTGGAGGATATGAATACCCTGCGTCAGCTGGTGGAGCACAAGCCCGCCGGACTGGAGCTGGTGATCACCGCCCACGAGCCCGCCCAGTGGCTGATGGATGCGGCGGACTACTGTACCGAAATGCGCTGTCACCGCCATCCCTTCGACCGGGGCATCCCGGGCCGCAAGGGCGTGGAGTTCTAAAACGCCTCCGGATAAAAAAACAGAAAACGCCCGGTGACCTGGCAAACCGCACAGATCACGGGCGTTTTTTCGTTGTTGTTTATGAAAGAAGAAAAACGGGGAAATTAGCCCTCTTCGGCATTCTCATCCGCTTTGGCAGGCTCCGGCGGAGCCAGAGGGCTTACCACCGCATCCTCCAGTCGGTGGTCCCGCACCCGAGCGGTGTAAATGCACACCGGCGGTAGCTTGGCGGAAAAACGCTCCTGGTCGGCAGGAACCGTGCCCAGCTGACCGAACACAAAGCCGCCGAAGGTGTCGTATGTATCCAGAAGCTCCTCGTCCAGTTCCAGCGACAGGCTGCGGGCGACCTCCTTCAGGGGAGCGGAGCCCTGCACCCGCCAGCGGCCGGGGGTCAGAGGTTCGATCTCCCGGGGTTGAGCGGCCTTTTCCATGTCGTCCTCCAGGTCGCCCACCAGCTGTTCCAGCAGGTCGTTCATGGTCACCACACCGGTCACACCGCCGTATTCGTCCAGCACCACGGCGAAATGGTTGCGGGTGCGCTTCATTTCCCGGAACAGCACGTCCGCCCGCAGATGCTGGGGCACAAAATAGGCCGGACGCACCGCCTTTTCCATCACCTGGGTGCGGCTGCGGTCCTGCAGACGGAAGTAATCCCGCACGTTCAGCACGCCAATCACATCGTCGGCGGTTTCGCCGCATATCGGGTACTTGGCGAAGCGGCTCTCCCGGATGGTGGCAGCCCAGACCTCGTCGCTGTCCTCCTGCCAGAGCACGGTCAGCTCGGTGCGGTGGGTGGCAAACTCGGCCACGGTGCGGTCGTCAAACTCGAATACATTCTGGATGAACTCCCGTTCCTCCTGGTCGATCACACCCTTTTTGCTGCCCGCGTCCACCATCATGCGGATCTCTTCCTCGCTCACCTCGTCCTCCTCGGCGTTGGGGTCCAGTCCGCACAGCCGGAGCACAAAGTTGGTGGAGGCGGTGAGCACCCACACGATGGGCGAAGCCACCCGGGCCAGCGCCGAGATCATACCGGACATGGCGAGCGCAAGGCTTTCTGCCTTTTTCATGGCCAGACGCTTGGGCACCAGCTCACCGAACACCAGGGTGAAATAGGAAAGGATCAGAGTGATAAGCACCACCGATACCGCGTTCAGGGTCTGAGCGGGCACCGGCACGCCCAGACTGAGAAGGCCGTCCACCAGGATGCCGGCGAAATTGTCCGCGGCGAAGGCGCTGCCCAGAAAGCCGGACAGGGTAATGGCAACCTGAATGGTGGCCAGAAAACGGGCGGGCTGGCTGGTCAGCCGGGCCAGACGCACAGCGCGCTTGTCGCCCTGGGCAATGAGCTGGGCCAGCTTGGCGTCGCTCACCGAGATTACTGCGATCTCAGCACAGGCAAACACCGCATTCAGTGCGATCAGAATGATTTGCAGAAGAATCTGCCATACAATCGGGTTCATAAAATATAAGCTCCTTTTTCATGTTGGTGAATCAAACAAACAGGCGGGGCGGGCAAGTTGGGGGGATGCCCGCAAAGAGGAAAGTGCCGCTAACGCAGCATTCGCAGAAAACGCAAAAAGACACGCCCGTTTTCCGCACAAAGAGAAAACAGGTGTGTCTTGTATCGTCGGTTTGATTCAGTTGCAATGGGGCATTGGGCAGGGTCACCGTCGTCCATAAATCAAATGCTCTCCTTTTTCAGGTTTGGATGGGAATGGTTAGATGATACAGGAAAGCAGGCGGTCTTGTCAAGCGCCGGATGAGCTTGATTTTGGGCGCTTTTACCAGTATCGGCCGGATAATCGCTGTGTGCACTGGAAAAACGGAAAAAGCGGCGAAATACGGGCAAATTTTCGGTTTTACTGTTTTCTTGCCCACAAAGTTGTGCTATAATCATGGGTAAACTGTGAAGCAAACCAGTCGCAAAGGGAGGAAAATCAATGGCAGAAACCATCTTAGTTGTGGACTTTGGCGGCCAGTACAATCAGCTGATCGCCCGCCGTGTGCGTGAGTGCCACGTTTACAGCGAGATCGTGTCCTACACCAAGGCTATGGAGGCCATCCGGGAGAAAAAGCCCGCCGGCATCATCTTTACCGGTGGCCCCAACAGCGTATATCTGGAGGATTCCCCCTCCATCAGCACTGAGGTGTTTGAGCTGGGCATCCCCGTGCTGGGCATCTGCTACGGCTCGCAGCTGATGATGCATCTGCTGGGCGGCCACGTATGTGTTGCCCCCGAGCGGGAATACGGCAAGACCGAGGTCAACGTGGACACCAAGAGCAAGCTGTTCCAGGGCGTGAGCGAAAAGACCATCTGCTGGATGAGCCATAACGATTACATCGAGAAGGCGGCTCCCGGCTTTACCATCAGCGCCTACACCACCAACTGCCCGGTGGCTGCCATGGAGTGGCCCGAGCGCAACCTGTACGCCGTGCAGTTCCACCCCGAAGTGCTGCACACCCAGGAGGGTACCAAGATGCTCTCCAACTTCGTGTACAATGTCTGCGGCTGCAAGGGCGAGTGGACCATGGACTCTTTCGTGGAGAAGTCCATCGAGGCCATCCGTGCCAAGGTAGGCGACGGCAAGGTGCTGTGCGCTCTGTCCGGTGGTGTGGACAGCTCTGTGGCTGCCGTTATGCTGGCCAAGGCGGTGGGCAAGCAGCTCACCTGCGTGTTCGTAGACCACGGCCTGCTGCGCAAGAACGAGAGCGAAGAGGTTTGCAGCGTGTTCGGACCCGAGGGTCCCTACGACCTGAACTTCATCTGCGTGAACGCCCGTCAGCGCTTTTACGATAAGCTGAAGGGCGTGGAAGAGCCCGAGAAGAAGCGCAAGATCATCGGCGAGGAGTTCATCCGCGTCTTCGAGGAAGAGGCCAAGAAGATCGGTACCGTGGACTTCCTGGTGCAGGGCACCATCTACCCCGACGTGGTGGAGAGCGGCGCCGGCGGTGAGAGCACCGTGATCAAGAGCCACCACAACGTGGGCGGCCTGCCGGATTACGTGGACTTCAAGGAGATCATCGAGCCCCTGCGCGACCTGTTCAAGGATGAGGTGCGCAACGCCGGCCGTCAGCTGGGTATTCCTGAGTACCTGGTAAGCCGTCAGCCCTTCCCGGGCCCCGGTCTGGCCATCCGTATCATCGGTGAGGTGACCGAGGAGAAGATCAAGATGGTGCAGGATGCCGACGCCATTTGGCGTGAGGAGATCGCCGCCGCCGGTGAGGACAAGAACCTGGGCCAGTACTTTGCAGCGCTGACCAACATGCGCAGCGTGGGCGTTATGGGCGACGAGCGCACCTACGACTACGCCGTGGCTCTGCGTGCGGTGACCACCACCGACTTCATGACCGCCGAGCCCGCATATCTGTCCTGGGATCTGATCGCCAAGGTGACCAGCCGTATCGTGAACGAGGTTCCCCATATCAACCGCGTCATGTACGACTGCACCGGTAAGCCCCCGGCAACCATCGAGTTTGAATAAGGTAAAAGTGGATATAAGAGCCCGCAAACCCGCATAAACACTGGGTTTTCGGATTTCAGATTTCCCCTTTGATAGCAGATTGATAGCACCCGTCAATTTCAGAGTTATTCTGGTGATTTGGGTGGCTTGCGAATACGCAGGATTTTTATTCTAAGAGAAAAGGTCTAACTGATTTTTGCTGATCAGTTAGACCTTTTATTTTGCTTCAGTACAAAGAGACCCTCGTTTTTGACAAGACTCTGATTTTTTCTATGGCTAGTTTGGTTATTGTTCACTCAGAAGCCGGTCCACCAGCTGGCGGGCCAGGCGTGCATTTCGCCCGCCCCGCTCCAGGGCATAGCGCTCGGCGCGCAGATCCAGCTCCTCTTCCGAAAGCTTCAGCCCGGCGGCCCGGGCCAGATGATGCACAATATTCAGATAGGTGCTCTTGTTGGGCTTGGAGAAGGTGATGTGAATGCCGAACCGGGCCGACAGCGAGACCAGCTCCTGCATGGTGTCGTTGCGGTGCACCTCGTCGCCGTCCCGCTCAGAGAAGGATTCTCGGACGATGTGGCGGCGGTTGCTGGTGGCGTAAATGGCCACATTGCGGGATTTTGCGGTTACCGAGCCCTCCAGCACAGCCTTAAGGGTGCTGAAATTATCATCCTGTTTCACAAAGGAAAGATCATCAATGAAGAGGATGAATTTTAACGGATTGGCGGACAGCTGCTCCAGCACCTGAGGAATGATCCGCAGCTGATCCTTGCGGACCTCCACGATGCGCAGCCCCTGATCGAACAACTTGTTTCCCACCGCCTTCACGGTGGAGGATTTGCCGGTTCCCGCATCGCCGGTGAGCAGGATGTTGGCGGCGGGTTTTCCCTCCAGCAGCGCCTGGGTGTTTTGCAGAATCACCGCGCGCTGTGCTTCGTAGTCCACCAGATCGGACAGAGCCACCGGATCAGGATGGGATACCGGCAGGATCTGGCCCGCATCGTCCACGCAGAACATGCCGTGGTTGGCGTAGATACCGTAGCCATAGCGGTGAATATTTTCCAGCCGGTGCAGAATCAGGGCGGGCAGGTCAATCGGCCGGCACTGGTAGTCCGGCAGAAACTCGGTTTGCTCCATCAGAACCTGCAGGCAAGGGGAGTCCAGGCAGGCGACCTGCTGCAGGGTAGTCAGCTCCGTTTGCAATGCACGCTGCAGATGGGGCCCGGGCTGCTCACCAGCGCCCAGCATTCGCACGTATACCGTGTCACTGTTGGCACAGAGCTGTTCAATGTGCCCGGTCAGATCACCGCCATTGGCCTCGTACAGGGCGCAGACAAACGCCGCGTAGTGCTCCGGGTCCGGGGTGGCCAGAAAGTCTTCCAGCGCGGCCAGCACCGGATCGGCACGAAGGGAACGAAAAAGAGCCAGCGCCTGAAGCCGGAGGGCCAGCAGCTTCAATTCCTTTGGATTCATATCCTATGGCGCGCCCGGACAAGACGGATAAAGCCTCGCGCCGGTTCGCGCCCACCTCCTTTGCAGAAAATAGCAAGCACCGGCCCGGTCTGGAAAACCAGGCGGGCTGGTGCTTGCGGGAAACAGGGGAGGAGATTAGTTGTTGATCAGCTGCTCCTCGTCGCTCCAGCTGTACAGCTTGCGGATCTCCTGGCCAACCACCTCGCTGGGATGCTCGGAAGCCAGCTTGCGCATGGCGTTGAAGTGTACCTGGCTGCCTGCAGAGGACATATCCAGCAGGAAGTCCTTGGCGAAGGTGCCGTCCTGGATGTCCTTCAGGATCTTGCGCATGGCCTTCTTGGTCTCATCGGTGATGATCTTGGGCCCGGTGATGTAGTCGCCGTACTCCGCGGTGTTGGAGATGGAGTAGCGCATGCCGGAGAAACCGCTCTGGTAAATCAGGTCTACGATCAGCTTCATTTCGTGGATGCATTCAAAGTAGGCATTGCGGGGGTCGTAACCGGCTTCCACCAGAGTTTCGTAGCCGGCCTGCATCAGAGCGCAGACACCGCCGCACAGCACGGCCTGCTCACCGAACAGATCGGTCTCAGTCTCGGTGCGGAAGGTGGTTTCCAGCACACCGGCAAGGGCGCCGCCGATGCCCAGAGCATAGGCCAGGCCAATCTCCAGCGCGTCGCCGGTGGCATCCTGCTCCACGGCTACCAGGCAGGGAACACCCTTGCCGGCCTGGTACTCGCTGCGCACGGTGTGGCCGGGGCCCTTGGGGGCAACCATGATCACGTTGACGTTCTTGGGCGGCTTGATGCAGCCGTAGTGGATGTTGAAGCCGTGGGCGAAGGCCAGGGTTTTGCCCTCGGTCAGGTTGGGCTCGATGCTTTCCTTGTACAGAGCGGCCTGCTTTTCGTCGTTGATCAGGATCATGATCACATCGGCAACCTTGGCGGCCTCGTCGCTGTTCATGACCTTCATGCCCTGGGCTTCAGCCTTGGCCCAGCTCTTGGAGCCGGGATACAGGCCAACCACCACGTCCACGCCGCTTTCCTTCAGGTTCAGCGCATGTGCGTGGCCCTGGGAGCCGTAGCCGATGATGGCAACGGTCTTGCCTGCTAGCTTCTGGAGATCACAGTCCTGCTGATAAAAAATTCTTTGCATTGTAATGTACCTCTTTCTTTATAATTTGTATGTTGGGGAGGCACCGACGGAAGAAATACGGTGCCGCCTTAGAAAAAGCAAATCGGAATGCTCATTCGTCCACATCCTGGCGAAGCGTAGCGCTGCCCTTTTGCAGGGAAACGCAGCCGGTGCGGCAGATTTCCAGAATGGTATAGTCTCGCATGAAATCCAGAAAATCGTCAATGCGGTGGCTGGTATCGGTCAGGCGGAAGACCATGGAATGCTGAGAATAGTCCACGGTGTCGGCCCCGAAGGCAGAAGCGGCGGCGCGGATCTCTTCCCGGGTGGAGGGCTCGTTGGCCATTTTAATGAGCAGCAGCTCGCAGCTGATGGAATCCTCGCTGTGCAGCTGGCGAATGGAGCAAACATCCGGCAGCTTCTGCAGCTGACTGATCAGCTGCTGCTCCTTCAGTGCATCGCCGCTGAAGACCACGGTAATGCGGGAATACTGATTGGATTCGGTTTCGCTCACCGTCAGAGCGGTGATGTTGAACTGGCGACGGCGGAACATGCTGGTCACCCGGTTCAGCACGCCAAACTGGTTGCGGACCAGTACGGCGATGGTGTATCGATTCATCTTCAGTCACCTACCTTCGTGATGATTTCCTCCACGCTTCCTCCGGGAGGCAGCATGGGCAGAACAAATTCGTCTTTTTCGATGGCGCAATCGATCAGATAGGGGCCGTCCGAGGCGAAGGCCCGGTCAAGCGCGGCGTTCAGCTCCTCCAGGGTGTCGGCGGTTTCACCGGCCGCACCAAAGGCCTTGGCCAGGGCGACGAAATCGGTGCTCCGGTTCAGCACGGTGTTGGAGTAGCGCTTGTCAAAGAACAGGGTTTGCCACTGGCGTACCATGCCGAGCACACCGTTGTTCATCAGCAGAATCACCAGGGGAACCCGGTTGCTGACCGCGGTGGCCAGCTCGTTCAGGCACATGCCGAAGCTGCCGTCGCCAGTGACCAGCACGCTGCGCTCGCCGGTGGCGAAATAGGCGCCGATGGCAGCGCCCATGCCGTAGCCCATGGTGCCCAGGCCGCCGCTGGAAGCGAAACGGCGGGACTGGCAGAAGCGCAGGGTCTGCGCGGCCCACATCTGGTGCTGGCCCACATCGGTGGCCACCGGGGTGGAGGGGCTGAGCCGCTCGTTCAGCGCCATAATCGCGTTGCGCGGGGTCAGGCCGGGGCGGTGGTCCAGGCTCTCCTCTTCCTCCTGCCGCAGCTGGGCGACCACGCTCTGCCATCCCGGCAGCTGGGATGGGCGGATGAGGGGCAGAAGCGCCTGCAGGGTCTTCTTCACATCGCCCCACAGGCCAACGGTGGCGGGAATATTCTTGGAAAGCTCGGAGCCGTCCACATCCACCTGTACAATGCGTGCGCCCGGGGCGAATTTGGAACGGTTGCCGGTGACCCGGTCATTGAAGCGAACACCCAGAGAGATGATCAGGTCTGCATTGTGCATTGCCAGCGAGCAGGCGTAGTGGCCGTGCATGCCCTGCATGCCCAGAAAACGGGGATGGTCGGTGGGGATGCCGGAGATGCCCGCCAGCGAACAGCCGATGGGGGCGTCGATGGCGTCAGCCAGTGCCAGCATTTCCTCCTGGGCGGCAGCGGCGATCATGCCGCCGCCAAAATAGATGAAGGGGCGTTTGGCGGCGTTGATGAGAACCGCCGCCTGCTCCACCTGTGCCATAGGGGCGCTCACCGGCTCATCGGCGGGGACCGGCGGGGCGGGGGTGTACTCACAGGTGGCAATCTGCACGTCCTTGGGAATGTCAATCAGCACCGGGCCGGGACGGCCGGACTGAGTAAGCCGGAACGCCTCACGGATGGTGTCGGCCAGATCCTCCACCGAGCTGACGAAGTAATTGTGCTTGGTGATGGGAAGAGTCACGCCGGTGATGTCGATCTCCTGGAAGCTGTCGGTGCCGATCTGGGTGGTGGGAACGTTGCCGCACAGAGCCACCAGGGGGATGGAATCCAGATAAGCGGTGGCGATGCCGGTCACCAGATTGGTGGCGCCGGGGCCGGAGGTGGAAATCACCACGCCGGGCTTGCCCGTGGTGCGGGCGTAACCGTCCGCCGCGTGGGTCGCGCCCTGCTCATGGGCGGTCAGTACATGATGAATTTCGCTTTGGTATTTGTAAAGGCTGTCGTATACATTGATGATCTGGCCGCCCGGATAGCCGAATACGGTATCAACGCCCTGCTCAATCAGGGTGCGGACCAGGATATCTGCGCCGGAAAGGGTCATGGTGGGTTCCTCCTTACGATTGGATTTTCTGAAGTGCGGGGGAAAGATCAGATGATCTTGAAGTTCTCGTTGCGCAGCGACTGGGTGATCAGGCGCACATGCTCGAAGTCACGGGTTTCCATCTCGATGCGCAAAAAGCAGCCGTGAACGCTTTCGGTGTTGCCCTTTTCGTAGTGCACGCCGGTCACGTTGCCGCCGCAGTCCGCGATAATGCGGGAGATGTCCTTCAGCTGGCCGGGCTTGTCGATCAGCTCGATCAGCAGGCTGGACGAGCGGCCGGAATTGCGCAGGCCGCGGTCGATCACGCGGGACAGGCTGGTCACATCGATGTTGCCGCCGGAGATCACGCACACGACCCGTTTGCCCTGAATGGGGAATTTGCCGAACATGGCGGCAGCCACCGCCACCGCACCGGCGCCCTCGGCGATCATCTTCTGGTTTTCGATCAGCGCGAGGATGGCGCAGGCCACTTCATCGTCGGTGACCAGGGCGATGTCGTCCACGTAATCGTGGACCAGCTGGAAGGTGTTCTGGCCGGGCTGCTTGACCGCGATGCCGTCGGCAATGGTCTGCACGCTGTCCAGGCATTCGATGGAACCGTTCCGGATGGAGTTGTACATGCTGGGTGCACCGCTTGCCTGCACGCCGTATACCTTGATGGAGGGGCGGATCTGCTTGACCGTATAGGCAATGCCGGAAATCAATCCGCCGCCGCCGATGGGAACGATGATCGCGTCAATGTTATCCAGATCCTGCAGGATCTCCAGCGCGATGGTGCCCTGACCGGCGAGCACGTTTTCATCATCGAAGGGATGAACGAAGGTATATCCCATTTCCTCCTTCAGCTGCAGTGCCTTTTGATAGGCATCGTCATAGCAGCCCTCCACCAGGCAGACCTGAGCGCCAAAGCCCTTGGTGGCCTCCACCTTGGAGATGGGGGCGTTGTCCGGCAGGCAGATGATGGACTGGATACCGTTTTTGGAAGCCGCCAGCGCCACACCCTGGGCGTGATTGCCGGCCGAGCAGGCGATTACGCCCTGCGCTTTTTCCTCCTCCGACAGCATGGCGATTTTATAAGCGGAACCGCGCACCTTGAAGGAGCCGGTGATCTGCAGATTTTCCGGTTTCAGATACAGTTCACATTCCGGCGCAATTCCGTATGCCCGGACCACACCGGTTTCCCGCACGATGTTTTTCAAAACCTGTTGCGCGTCGAATACCTTGTCGAGAGACAGCATAACTTTTTACTCCTTTTCCTGCTCTGAAACGAAAAACACCCGTCTCAAAGCGAATTTTGCTTTGAGACGGGTGTAAAATACACTCGCGGTACCACTCAAATTGCGGATACACAGATCCGCCACCTCTTCGAAGTCGAAACAACTTCTATGCACTGACGCAGCATGCTCGGGAGACGCCTACTGGGAAAACCGTTGGGGCCTCCGGCTCGGAAGGGATGGGAAGCACTGCAGTCCTTTACCGGGATCACACCACCCCCGGCTCTCTGAAAAATTCGTTGCAGGTCCGTCTTCGTCACAGCCTTTGCTCTGGTTCGAAGTCAAACAACTTCTATGCGTTAACGCAGCATACACGGGATATCCTACTGCCCCAAAAGAGGAGTTCAGTCTCCAGCTCAGAAGGGAGAGGAGTCAGGCAATCTGCACCGGTTCACAGCAACCACCGGCTCTCTGCAGCGGATCATCCTGGTCCATTCTTCGTCACAGCCTTCATTTCGTATTCAATTTTGTTCAATATACCATTCCCGGAAACGAATGTCAATGGATTTTACGAAAAAAACTTTATTGCTTTATTAGAATGCATATAAAAATTGAAAAAGAGGTGGACTTCACCGGCGAAAAGTGTATTGTGTACAGAATACTGAACAATGTTCAATAGGAGGTATTCCATGAAGGTAAAACGCAATACGCTGCTGCTTCTGGCTTGTCTGGTTTGGAGCGCGGCAGGGGTCAACATTCTGCGCATCGGCCTGATGAGCTATCCGGCTTATCAGTCTGTGCTGAATTACTTGCTGTCTGTGCTGGTTTTCGCGGTATTTCAGATCTTTGTCTTTGGAAAACTGGTAAAGAAGCACACCGTGCGAATCAGCAGCTATGAAGAGGAACGGCATTTCTTTTTGAAGTTCTTCGATAAAAAGGCCTTCGCCATTATGGCCGTAATGATGAGCGGCGGCATCGGGCTGCGGGCCAGCGGCCTTGCGCCGGAGCAATTTATTGCAGTGTTTTATACCGGTCTGGGCGCGTCGCTGCTGCTGGCCGGGCTGTTGTTTGGCTGCAACTGGGGTAAGGCGGCATCCGCCGCAGCGGCCGGTTCAAAATAATATAGAGGATTAAAGGAGAAGAAACAATGCAGGCAATTGTGGAAACCGCATTTGACGCGGTCTATTTGATTTCGGTTATCACCATCGGTATTCTGATGATTCGAGGTAGCAAGGGTGACCGCCAGTTCCGGCTGTTCGGCTGGATGGCAGTGGTGCTGGGTGCGGGCGATTCCTTCCATCTGGTCCCCCGGGCTCTGGCGCTGTGCACCACCGGACTGGAGAACTACACCGTCCCTCTGGGGCTGGGCAAGTGGATCACTTCCGTTACCATGACCGTGTTCTATGTGCTGCTTTACTACGTATGGCGGCAGCGCTACAAGATCACCGGCCGGAACGGCATCACCGCTGCGGTATATATCCTTTCCGCTGTGCGTGTAGCTCTGTGCATGATGCCGCAGAACCAGTGGCTCAGTGCGGAATCTCCGCTCTCCTGGGGCATCTACCGCAACATTCCTTTCGCACTGCTGGGCCTGCTGATCATCGTACTGTTTTACCGCAGCGCCAAGGAGCAGAACGACAAGGCTTTTCGCTGGATGTGGCTGACCATCGTGCTGAGCTTCGGCTTCTACATCCCTGTAGTGCTCTGGGCCGACACCATTCCCATGATCGGCATGCTGATGATTCCCAAGACCTGCGCTTATGTGTGGACGGTGCTCATCGGCTACTTTGCCATGAAGAAGGAATGCAGGTAAAAAGCGTTCAGATCATATTTTAAAATCCCGCCTCAGTGGACACCTGAGGCGGGATTTTTTGAGGAAACCGACTGCTTGACGGAGCAACCGGTTTCTTCTATAATATCTCTATTCGATATATTTGGAGGGAGCCTATGGAATATCTGATCCTGGGGTTGCTGATGCTTGCGCCCATGACCGGCTATGAGCTGCAGCAGTTTATCAAGCAAAATCTGGCCCTGATCTGTTCCCACAGCGCAGGCAGTGTGCAGACTGCACTGGCAAAGCTGGAGAGGGAGGGACGCATCAGTGCGCGGGAGGCAAACGAGGGCAAGCGGCGCAAACGGATCTTTTCCATCACCGAGAGCGGCCGCGCCGCTTTTGCGGGCTGGGTGAGTCAGCCCATGCAGGCGGATAAGGTCAAGAACATGGAACTGGCCCGGCTGTTTTTCCTGGGGCTGGCGGACCCAGAGGAGCGGATAGAAGCCATCCGGGGCTATCTGTGCCAGATGGAGGAGATGGAAGCCACGCTGCAGGCCATCCGCGCCCGGTTCGACGCCATCTGTCAGGGCGAGGTGCCCGGCGGAAAGGATTGGGATTCCATCTTTCGGTTTCAGAGCTACACCATCGACTACGGCATCGCCGCCGCTCGTTTTGAGCGTGACTGGTACGCTCGGCTGCTTTGCGAATTGGAGGAACAAGCATGAAAATACTGGTTTTGAACGCAAGCCCCAAGGGGAAAAACTCCGCCACCATCCACACGGCGCTCTATCTGCAGGCGCTGCACCCGGAGCATGAATTTACCTTCCTGCCGGTGGGCCAGCGGATCAAGGCATACGAAAAGGATTTTTCGCCGGTGCGCGCTGCCCTGGAGCAGGCTGAGCTGGTGCTGTTCTGCTACCCGGTTTACACCTTTATCGCGCCCTATCAGCTTCACCGGCTGATCGAGCTGATCAAGGCGGACGGGGTGGACCTGACCGGAAAATTCGCCAGCCAGATCACCACCTCCAAGCATTTCTACGACGTGACCGCCCACCGCTATGTGGAGGAAAACTGCTGCGATCTGGGCATGAAGGTGATTCGCGGGCTTTCCGCTGATATGGAGGATTTGCTCAACGAGCAGGGCCAGAAGGATGCCCGGAACTTCTTCGATCAGCTGATGTTTTCCTGTGAGCACGGGCCCTTTGTGGTACCGCCGGTGAAGGCTCCGGCCCGGCAGAAAGCCGTTTACCGGCCGGTGCTGCCTCAAGCCGCCAAGGACCGCAGCGGGGATGTGGTCATCGTGACCAACTGCGCCGAGACCGACGAAAATCTGGCCAATATGATCGTGGATTTCCGCGCCGCACTGCCCTGTGAAAGCCGCGTGGTGAACCTGCGCCAGTTCCCCTTTGACGGCGGCTGCCTGGGCTGCTTTGGCTGTGCCGTCACCGGAAAATGTGTGTATAAGGACGGATTTGACGACTTTCTGCGGAACACCATCCAGACCGCGGACGGCTTTGTGTATGCCTTCACCATTGCGGATCATTACACCCAGTCCAGCTTCAAGTGCTTCGATGACCGGCAGTTCTGCAATGGCCACCGCACTGTGACCCACGGCACGCCCATTGCCTATCTGGTCAGCGGCGATTACCGGTACGAGCCCAACCTGCGCATGATCCTAGAGGGCCGGGCCGAGGTGGGCGGCAACTACCTGTGCGGCGTTGCCACCGACGAGGGTGACACCGCCCGGGAGATCCGGCAGCTGGCGGAAAACCTGACCTTTGCCATGGACAAAAAGCTCACCCGACCGGCCAATTTCTACGGTGTGGGCGGCATGAAGATCTTCCGGGACCTGATCTATGTGATGCAGGGTCTGATGAAGGCGGACCACAAGTTCTATAAG
>NZ_JAGHKE010000052.1:0-16783 GCF_017889395.1 Allofournierella sp.
TGAAGCAAGTGTTTGATCCGAAATTGACGGAGGCCCTGGCACGGGTACAGAAGCCCGGCCGCTATACCGGCGGCGAGCCCGGGTGCATTATAAAAAACAAAGAGGATGTGGACCTCCGGTTTGCATTCTGCTTCCCGGACACCTACGAGGTGGGCATGTCCTTTCTGGGCATGAAGATTCTGTATGAGCTGCTGAACGAGCGCCCCAACTGGTGGTGCGAGCGCGCCTTCATGCCCTGGCTGGACATGAAGCAGGAGATGGAGCGGCTGCACATCCCCACCTACGCTCTGGAAAGCAAAGACCCGCTGACTGCATTTGACATTGTGGGCTTTACCCTGCAGTACGAGCTGTCCTACACCAACATCCTGGCTATGCTGGATCTGGCGGGAATCCCGCTGTACAGCAAGGACCGCGACGAGAGCTGGCCTCTGGTGGTGGCCGGTGGTCCTTGTGTGTGCAACGCTGAGCCCATTGCCGACTTCATCGATATGATGATGCTGGGCGAGGGTGAGCTGCAGCTGCCCGAGGTGTGCGCCACTGTGGAGCAGGCCAAGAAGGAGGGCATCAGCAAGAAGGAGCTTCTGCGCCGTCTGGCCAAGATCGAAGGCTGCTATGTGCCTTCCTTCTACGATGTGAGCTACAAAGAGGATGGCCGCATCCAGGCTATCACCCCCAATGAGGACTGCGCCCCGGCGGTGATCCATAAGGCGATCATCAAGGATATGAACACCCAGAAGCTGCCCACCAACTTTGTAGTGCCCATGGTGGGTGCGGTGCATGACCGTGCCCAGATCGAGGTGCTGCGAGGCTGCGTGCGAGGCTGCCGTTTCTGCCAGGCGGGCTTCATTTACCGGCCCATGCGCCAGCGGGATGCCCAGCTGCTCAACCGGGCGGCGCAGGATCTGTGCGCCAACACCGGCTACGAAGAGATCAGCCTGACCAGTCTGTCCACTTCGGACCACAGCCAGCTGGAAACCCTGCTGGACGACATGGCTCCCTGGACTGAGAAAGAGCATGTAAGCATTTCGCTGCCTTCGCTGCGTATTGATAACTTCACCGAGAGCCTGATTGAGAAAACCACCAAGGTGCGCAAGAGCGGTCTGACCTTTGCGCCGGAGGCAGGTACCCAGCGGCTGCGTGATGTAATCAACAAGAACATTACCTGGGATGAGATCGAAAAGAGCTGCACCCTGGCCTTCAACGCAGGCTATACCTCGGTAAAGCTGTACTTCATGATGGGTCTGCCCACCGAAACCCTGGAGGACATTGAGGGCATTGCCAAAACTGCTCAGCAGATCGTGGAGCTGTACTACGCCAACCCCAATAAGCCCAAGGGCCGCGGCGTTCAGGTGACCATCAGCTGCGCCTGCTTCGTGCCCAAGCCCCACACTCCCTTCCAGTTCGTTCCTCAGGATACCGAGCAGATGCTGCGGGAAAAGCAGCAGCACCTGCTGCACAGCGTTCATAGCAAGAAGATTCATGTGAACTATCACGACAGCAAGACCAGCTTCCTGGAAGCTGTGTTCGCCAAGGGCGACCGTCGTCTGGCTCCGGTGATCGAGGCTGCTTACCGCAAGGGCTGCTTCTTTGACGGCTGGGATGAGTGCTTCCAGTACGATACCTGGCTGGAGACCTTCCAGGAGTTCAATATGGATACTGCGTTCTACGCCAACCGGTTCATTGATCTGGACGAGCTTACTCCCTGGAGTCATCTGGATTACGGTGTAAGCCACGAGTTCCTGGTACGGGAATATAAGAAAGCTACCATGGCGCAGACCACGCAGCCCTGCAATCGGGTCTGCAGTGCCTGCGGAGCAAATAAACTGTTGGGAGGTGCCTGCTTTGACTACAGTAAGGATCTGGTTCACTAAGACAGGGGAGGCCTCCTATATTTCGCTGCTGGATCTGCAGCGTGTCATGCAGCGCTCCATCAAGCGCAGCGGCATTCCGGTATGGTACACCATGGGCTTTAATCCCCATATCTATATGACCTTTGCCAACCCCTTGCCTCTGGGCCAGGAGAGCCTGGTGGAAAGCGTGGATGTGAAAACCGAGCTGGAGAAGGTTCCCCTGGAAGACTGGCGGCAGGCTCTGGATCGGGTGATGCCCCTGGGCATCAAGGTGACCCGGGTCACACTTCCCAAGTACAAGGCAGAGAAAATCTGTTTTGCGTGCTATCAGCTGCGCATGCCGCTGAGTGCCCAAGTCAGTGTGGATGCCTACAATCAGCTGGAGAGCGCGGTCATTCAGAAAAAGACCAAGCGCGGCCATAAGGAGATCGACCTGAAGCAGGCGCTGCCCCGCATCGAGACTGAACAGAAGGAGAATGAACTGCAGGCAGAACTGCTTCTGACCGCAGGAGAGGGAAACAATCTGAATCCCTCGCTCTGGCTGAATTTCATGCAGGAGCACTGCGGACTCAACCCCACTGATGTTTCGGTGCTGCGTACCGCACTTTTGCTGGAAGATCAAACGGATTTTCGATAAAAAGGCCTTGCAAAACGCACAAGGCTGTGATATGATGTTTAGGCGTTAGTGTTCGCTGGCTCCAACCAGCGGGGTTAATGTATATCATTAAAACAGGCGGTCCTCTGCTGTGCGGCCATTGCACGGGTACGAACGTCGATAAAAATGGAGGATTTTACAATGGACGCAATGAAGATTATCACCGAGGGCATGATCAAAGAGAACAAGCCCAAGTTCGAAGTTGGCGACACCGTTCGCGTTTCCGTTCGCATCAAGGAAGGCGAGCGTGAGCGTATTCAGGCCTTCGAGGGCACTGTAATCGCCAAGAAGCATGGCGGCGTGGCTGAGACCTTTACTGTTCGCCGTTCTTCCTACGGCGTTGGCGTAGAGCGCGTGTTCCCCGTGAACTCCCCCTTCGTTGAGAAGGTTGAGGTTGTTCGCTGCGGTAAGGTTCGCCGTGCGAAGCTGTTCTACCTGCGTAGCCGCACTGGTAAGGCTGCCAAGGTTAAGGAGCAGATCTGATAATCGACAAAAAAGGGGCAATTTATATTGCCCCTTTTTTCGTTATATGGTAAAATGTGAAATACGTTCTGTAAATCCCTGGAAAGAGGATGTACCCAATGGAAGAAAAACGTTTCCGCAAAAATGTGGACCTGCTGGACTGGTACGACGCGTTGGTGTTCGCGCTGGCCGCCCTGGTTCTGATCTTTGCGTTCTGCGCACGAATCGTAGTGGTGGATGGCCATTCCATGGAGCCCACCTTGCATGAGCAGGACCGTCTGCTGGTGCAGAGTACCTTTTACAAACCCCAGCGTGGGGATGTGGTTGTGGTGGATGGCTACATCAATTATGGTAAACCGCTGGTCAAGCGTGTGATCGCAGTGGGCGGCGATACGGTGGACATCGACGCAGAGCAGGGTATCGTGTATGTAAACGGCGAAGCCCTGGACGAGCCCTATACCGCCGAGCCCACTTATACTGAAGGCAACATCGGCTTCCCGCTGACGGTGCCGGAGGGCCAGTTGTTCCTGATGGGAGATAACCGTCAGCATTCCACTGACAGCCGCTTTGTGAGCGTGGGCCTGATCGATGAACGGGATATTCTGGGCAAGGTGCTGTGGCGCATCTTCCCGCTGAACGCATTTGGGAGGATCGAATGAGCAACGATATGATCAACCGCCGCAATATCCAGTGGTTCCCCGGTCACATGATGAAGACCTTGCGGCTGATGGAGGCAAATATCAAGAATGTGGATGCGGTTCTGCAGCTGCTGGATGCCCGCATTCCCATGAGCAGCCTGAACCCGGAGATTCAGCGGATCACTGAGCAGAAGCCTCGCCTGTATGTAATGAACAAGGCGGATCTGGCGGACCCGGCCCTGACCAATGCCTGGGTGAAGTATTTCCGGGCTTCCGGCGCCGGCTGCGTGGCCATCAGTGCCAAGCAGAAGGGTAGTGCCGCACAGGTGCGCACCGCCATTGAAAAGGAACTGGAGGACCTGATTGCCCGCCGGGCTATCAAGGGTATGGGCGGCGCCCGTATCCGGGTCATGGTGGTAGGCATCCCCAACGTGGGCAAGTCCACCTTTATCAACAACTTTGCGGGCCAGGTACGTGCCAAGGCGGCAGACCGTCCGGGCGTGACCCGCGGTAAGCAGTGGGTTACCGTGGGCAACTACGACCTGCTGGATATGCCCGGTGTGCTGTGGAAAAAGTTCGACAGCCTGGAGACTGCCACCAACCTGGCATTCATCGGTTCCATTAAGGATGACATTCTGGATATTGAAGAGCTGGCCATGGGCCTGCTTAGCCAGATGCAGAAGATTTATCCGGAGAAGCTGGCCGAGCGTTACAAGCTCAGCGAGGAGCAGCTGCAGCTGGGTGCCTGGGAGCTGCTGGAGGCCATCGGCCGTAAGCGCGGCATGCTGATCAGCGGCGGCGAGGTAAACACCGAGCGGGCGGCTATCATGCTGGTGGACGAGTTCCGCGCCAGCAAGTGGGGCCGCATCACCCTGGAAAAACCCTATCAGATGGAGCAGGCCCAGGAGCAAGAGGTGCAGGAATGAACGCGTTGTATGAATTCGACGAGCAGCTCCGCCGGGAAAAGGGTGTTTTCTGTGGTGTGGACGAGGCAGGCCGTGGCCCGCTGTGCGGTCCGGTTTGCTGTGCAGCTGTCATTCTGGACCCGGAAAATCCCATCGAGGGGATCAACGACTCCAAAAAGCTCAGTGAAAAAAAGCGTGAGCAGCTGTTCGATGTGATTCTGGAAAAAGCGCTGGCTTACAGCATTGTGATGGTGGAGCCTGCGGTGATCGATGAGAAGAATATCCTGTGGGCTACTATGGACGGTATGCGTCAGGCGGTGGAGCAGCTTTCCATCCGGCCGGAATATGTTCTGGTGGACGGTAATCGTGTCCCGCCGGAGCTTTCGATTCCGGCGGGAGCTCAGGTGAAGGGCGATGCCACCAGCGCCAGCATCGGTGCGGCATCCATTCTGGCCAAGGTCAGCCGGGACCGGTTCATGCTGGAGCTGGATCGGCAGTATCCCCAGTATCAGCTGGCAAAGCATAAGGGATATCCCACCAAGCTGCATTATGAATTGATTCAGCAATACGGCATTCAGCCCTTCTACCGTTGCTCCTTCCTGAAGAAGCTGGGGTATTGAGGATGAATGCTCAGGATACGGGCCGGCGCGGAGAAGCTGCTGCCGCCCGTTATTACATGAACCGCGGTTATAAGCTGCTGGACCACAACTACAAAACCCGCCAGGGCGAATTGGATCTGGTATTGCAAAAGGGAGGGCTTGTGGTCATCGCAGAGGTCAAGACCCGCGCGGAAAATGCCTGGTACCGACCGCAGGAGGCGGTGACCCGGGCAAAGCAGCAGCGTATTTTGCTGGCTGCACAAGCTTACCTGCAAACCAACGGATTGCTGGAAAAGACGATCCGGTTCGATGTGGTGGAGGCGCTGACTCTGCCCCAGGGTGGTTTTGCGATACACTGCATTCAGGACGCATTTCAGGCGTAAGACTGCAGATCCACAGAAAAGAAAGGGGACAACTACCATGCAATTTTTCAGTACGCGGAACGCGGGCAGCCGGGTGTCGGCAGCTCAGGCCATTGTTCAGGGCCTTTCCTCCGAGGGCGGACTCTTTGTGCCGGAATCCTTCCCTCAGGCAGACCTGAAAACCGCTTGTGAAAAGGGCAGCTATGCAGACCTGGCGGCCTATGTGTTTGGACTTGTCCTTCCGGGATATCCTCAGGAATTTGTGGCGGAAGCTACAGAGAAGACCTACGGTGCGGCATTTCAAGGCAGAGCCGGTTACCTTCGCCCGGTAAACGAGGATCTGTATTCGCTGGAACTCTGGCACGGCCCCACCTGCGCCTTCAAGGACTACGCACTCCAGATCATGCCGAAGCTTCTGGTCAAGGGCAAGGAGCTGCTGGGACGCAGTGAACTGACCTATATTCTGGTTGCGACTTCCGGCGATACCGGTAAGGCAGCTCTGGCCGGGTATCAGGATGTTCCCGGTGTGAAAATCGCGGTGTTTTACCCCTCCCACGGCACCAGCCAGGTGCAGCGCCTGCAGATGACCACGCAGCAGGGCGATAATGTGGCTGTGTATGCGGTGAACGGCAACTTCGATGATGCACAGACCGGGGTGAAAAAGGTCTTTGCAGATCAGGAGCTGGGCCGTCAGCTGGCCGAGCAGAATGTGTGCCTGTCCAGTGCGAACTCCATCAACTGGGGCCGTCTGGCTCCTCAGATCGTGTACTACTTTGCCGCTTACCGGCAGCTGCTGGAGCAGGGCCGCATTCAGATGGGCGACGCGGTGGATTTCTGTGTACCCACTGGCAATTTCGGCGATATCCTGGCCGGCTATTACGCCAAGCGGATGGGCCTGCCTGTGGGCCGGCTTGTCTGCGCATCCAACCGGAACAATGTGCTCACCGAGTTCTTGAAGACTGGTCATTACGATGCCCGCCGCACCTTCTACCGCACCACATCGCCTTCTATGGATATTCTGGTGTCCTCCAATCTGGAGCGCCTGCTGTACCACATGTGCGAGGACACCGAAAAGGTGAGCGGATGGATGGAAGAGCTGCGTACCCAGGGTCACTATCAGGTGGATGAACAGTGCCTGGAGAAGATTCAGGAGATTTTCTCCGCGGGTTGCACGGATGACGAGCAGGCGGCGGAAGAGATCAGTGTCATGTTCCGTGACAATCAGTACCTGTGTGATCCCCACACGGCGGTGGCTTTCCGCGTGGCGCAGGAACACAAGAACGAAACTTCTTCCGGGGCACCTATGGTGGTGCTGTCCACTGCAAGCCCCTTCAAGTTCCCCGGCGATGTGCTGGAGGCTTTGGGCCAGCCGGTGCCGGAGGATGAATTTGAGGCGATGCGGCAGCTGGCCGCACACACAAACGCTCCCGTGCCGCAGGCGCTTGCTTCGCTGCAGGGGCAGCCGGAACGCTTTGATCGGGAGATCGAGCCGGAGCAGATCCGCGAGATCGCAAAAATCCTGTAAAAAAGCAGCAGTGCCGCTTCGCATGTTTGCCGAAGCAGCACTGCTGTTTCCCGGAGCAGAGAAACTGTTTTTGATCAGATCTCTGCAAAGGTATCACATTTGGTTTTGCCCGGATCGTCGGAGCAGCGGTTCACATGGATCGAATCGGCGGTGCAGCAGCACGAGCCGTCGTTGTGGACGCAGTTGCGTACGTCACAGCATACTCCCCGAATGACAGGTTCTTTGTGTTCCATTTTCAAAACCTCCTTTGTGAGGTTATTGTTTGCCGGATCAACTGGAATATGAGGAGAAATATATGGCAATTTATACGATCGGGGATCTGCATCTTTCGCTGGGATGCGAAAAACCCATGGATATTTTTCCGGGCTGGCAGGGCTACATGGAAAAGCTGGAGCATCATTGGAATACGCTGGTGCGCCCGGAGGACACGGTTGTGCTGGCGGGCGATACCAGCTGGGCTATGAAGCTGGAGGATACCGCTGCGGACTTTTCATTTTTGCAGCGCCTGCCCGGCCAAAAGCTGCTCTTGAAGGGCAACCACGATTACTGGTGGACCACTGTCAAGAAGATGGAGCGCTTTTTGCAGGAAAAAGGCTTTGACAGCCTTCATATCCTGCACAACAATTCTATTCTGGCCGAGGGCCTGGCCGTGTGCGGCACCCGCAGCTGGATGTTCGATGTGGGGGAGCCCCACGACGAAAAGGTGATGAACCGTGAGCTGGGCCGTTTGCGTACCAGCCTGGAGGCGGCACCGGAGGGGGCCGAGCGGGTTGCCTTTCTGCATTACCCGCCGGTATATCCCAATGCCAACGCCCAGCAGGTGATCGACCTGCTGAAGGAATACAATGTAAAACGCTGCTTTTACGGGCACCTGCACGGGAATGCGATCCGTTTTGCGGTGCAGGGAATGGTGGATGGCATTGAATACCGACTGATTTCGGCGGATGCACTGGCATTTTGCCCATATAAAATTTAACGAAAGTATGGAAATTCCATGCACAGCATGGTATAATAAATTGAATTTCTTTGTATGGAGGAAATAAAATGAATCTCGTAAAAAGTGAAAAGCTCGAAAAGAGCATGCATGAGTTACAGTTTTCGGTGGATGCCGAGGCTTTTAAGGCTGCCATTGACAAGGCGTTCAAGCGCGAAGGCAAGAAGTACAACGTGCCCGGCTTCCGCAAGGGCCACGCTCCCCGCGCTGTGATCGAGAAGATGTATGGCGCTGATATCTTCCACTACGATGCCATCAACGATCTGTTCCCCGAGGCTTTTGAGGCTGCGGTGAAGGAAGCCGGCATCGAGCCCGTGGGCCGCCCCGAAGCCGACATCGTTTCCCAGAGCCTGGAGGACGGCGTTGTGCTGAAGGTGGTTGTGGCTGTGAAGCCCGAGATCAAGGTTGGCCAGTACGCTGGTTTAAAGGCCACCAAGAAGGTCAATACTGTTGAGGACGCCGATGTGGATGCCGAGCTGGCCCGCATGCAGGACCGCAACGGCCGCATCGTTACCCGCGATGGCAAGGCTGAGAACGGCGACACCGCCGATATCGATTTCGAGGGCTTTGTGGATGGCGTCGCCTTTGAGGGCGGCAAGGCCGAGCACTACAACCTGGTTCTGGGCTCCGGCAGCTTCATCCCCGGCTTCGAGGAGCAGGTTGTTGGCCACGCTGCCGGTGAGGAGTTCGACGTGAACGTGACCTTCCCCGAGGAGTACCAGGCCAAGGAGCTGGCTGGTAAGGCTGCTGTCTTCAAGATCAAGCTGCACGAGGTAAAGACCAAGGAGCTGCCCCTGCTGGACGACGAGTTCGCCAAGGACGTGAGCGAGTTCGATACCCTGGATGAGCTGAAGGCTAACATCCGCAAGGGTATGGAGGAGCAGAACGAGAAGCAGGCTGCTCTGGCTGTTGAGAACGATCTGGTTGACCAGGTGATCGCTACCATCGAGGGTGATATTCCAGAGGTAATGTACGAGAACCGCATGGACGAGATGGTTCGTGACTTCGAGTACCGTCTGGCTCAGCAGGGCCTGAAGCTGGATATGTACCTGCAGTACATGGGTCAGACCATGGACAGCTTCCGTGCTTCCTTCAAGGAGCAGGCTGAGAAGCAGGTTAAGATCCGCCTAGCTCTGGAGGCCGTTGCCGCAGCTGAGAACATCACTGCCAGCGACGAGGACTACGAGAACGAGATGCAGCGCATTGCCGATCAGTACAAGATGGAGATCGACAAGGTGAAGTCTCTGGTCAATGCCGACGAGGTGAAGAAGGATCTGGCTGTGAACAAGGCCATCGACTTCATCAAGGAGAAGGCTGAGATCACCGAGGAGAAGGTAACCAAGGAGTAATCCTTTCGGCACACTTCCCCTTACATAAGCGGAATCAAAATGACCGGTACGCGCAATATAACTGCTCGTATCGGTCATTTTGCAGGCGCTTAATTTTATCAACAGGAGGCGACGAATCATGAGTTTGGTTCCTTACGTCATTGAACAAACCGCTCGAGGAGAGCGTTCTTACGACATTTTTTCCCGTTTGCTGAACGACCGCATCATTATGCTGTGCGATGAGGTGAACGATACCACCGCCAGCCTGGTTGTGGCGCAGCTGTTGTATCTGGAAGGCCAGGACCCGGACAAAGATATCAGCCTGTACATCAACAGCCCCGGTGGCTCCATCAGTGCAGGTATGGCCATCCATGATACGATGAAATACATCAAGTGCGATGTTTCCACCATCTGCATGGGTATGGCTGCCTCCATGGGTGCGTTTTTGCTGGCCAGCGGCACCAAGGGCAAACGCCTGGCGCTGCCCAACGCCGAGATCATGATCCACCAGCCGCTGATGAGCGGCCTGCAGGGTCAGACCACCGACATTAAGATCCATGCCGATCATCTGGTACGTACTCGTGAGCGCATGAACCGCATGCTCAGCGAGTACACCGGCCAGTCCTATGAGACCATTGTGGCGGACACCGAACGCGACAACTTCCTGTCTGCGCAGCAGGCTGCGGATTACGGCCTGATCGACGCAGTGATCACTCATCGATAAAGGAAAGCTGATTGTATGGCAAATATCAATTCCGGAAAAGATAAGGAAAAAACACTCCACTGCAGTTTCTGTGGCAAAAGCCAGGACGAAGTGGAGCGCATGATCATTGGCCCCGGCGTAAACATCTGCAACGAGTGTATCACACTGTGCCACTCGCTGCTGGATGAGGAGGGCGTGCCGGAGCCGCCTCGTCAGCAGCAGCCGTCCGCGAAGCCCCGGAGCAGTGCGAGCCGTCCGGCCGCCACGGAATCCATCAATATCCTGACTCCCGCCGAGATCAAGGCGGGTCTGGATCAGTATGTGATTGGGCAGGATGACGCAAAGCGTGTGCTGGCGGTTTCAGTTTACAACCACTACAAGCGCATCCTCAGCGGCGATGACAAGGACGTGGAGCTGCAGAAGAGCAATGTTCTGCTGCTTGGCCCTTCCGGCGTGGGCAAGACTCTGCTGGCGCAGACCCTGGCCAAGATGCTGGGCGTTCCCTTCGCAATCGCGGATGCCACCACTCTGACTGAGGCTGGTTATGTGGGCGAGGACGTGGAGAACATTCTCCTGAAGCTGATTCAGGCTGCGGATTTTGATATCCAGAAGGCCGAGATCGGCATCATTTACATCGACGAGATCGACAAGATTACCCGCAAGAGCGAGAACCCCTCCATCACCCGCGATGTGGGCGGTGAGGGCGTTCAGCAGGCTCTGCTGAAGATCCTGGAGGGCACCGTGAGCAACGTTCCTCCCCAGGGCGGACGCAAGCATCCCCAGCAGGAGTTCATTCAGATCAATACCAAAAACATCCTGTTCATCTGCGGTGGCGCCTTCGACGGCCTGGAGAAGTACATCCAGCGCCGCACCGAAACCTCGGTTCTGGGCTTTGGCAGCCAGCTGAAGAGCGGCGAGGAGAAGGAGCGGGAGGCCCTGCTGCGCAAGGTGGAGCCTCATGATCTGGTGAAGTTCGGCCTGATTCCCGAGCTGATCGGCCGTATTCCCGTGATCACCGTTCTGGAAGCACTGGACGAGGAGGCTCTTGTCCGTGTGCTGAAGGAGCCCAAAAACAGCATCGTGAAGCAGTACCAGGCGCTGTTCAAGATGGATAATGTGGATTTGGACTTCACCGACGACGCTCTACGCATGGTGGCCCGCAAGACCATCGAGCGAAAGAGCGGTGCACGTGGTCTGCGCAGCGTGATGGAGAACATGCTGATTCCCATCATGTACGAGATCCCCAGCGATCCCACCATCATCCGGGCGACCATTACCGAGGATACGGTGAATGGCGGCAAGCCGGAGCTGGAATACGGCGCAGTGCGCAAGCGTTATAAGAACAATATGCCGATCCTGTAATGGGCCGGAATGCCGAAAGGGGCTCTCTGCTTGTAAGAGGGCCCCTTTGGTGCGTTCATTCCTTAGATGTTCACCGGGCATTACTTGAATTAACTCTACTTTTTGTGTATAATATAAAGTCAAATACACTATATTGAACCGTCTCTTTTTTCAAGGAGGCAGCAGGAGGTTCCCTGGATATGTCTGAGCGTGTGAAGATTAAAGTGGAGCACAATGTGGAGCGCCTTCCCGCCATTGCGCTGCGCGGGTTGGTGCTGTTCCCCAATAACGTTGTACATTTTGAAGTGGGCCGTGCCAAGAGCATTGCGGCCATCGAATGGGCCATGGCCAACAGCAGCCCGATCTTTTTGATCGCCCAGCGCGATATGGAAACGGAAGATCCTACCACGGACGATTTGTATCGGCATGGCGTGGTGGCGGAGATCAAACAGATTCTGCGGGTATCCGATGAGCTGGTTAAGGTGCTGGTGGAGGGCAAGACCCGCGCCCGTCTGCTGGCAGTGGAAAGCAATGACCAGATGCTGGTAGCGTCCATCAAGCCTGCGCCGGTCCGCGGTGTAAAGGCGGAAAAAAGCGTGGAGGCTGAGGCGCTGGTTCGCAGCCTGAAGGGGTTGTTTGAACAGTATCTCAGCTTGAACAGCCGCCTTTCCAAGGATGTGGTCTACAATATTGTTACAAATAACGATCCGGTATTCCTGAGTGAATACGTTCCGGCAAATCTGCTCTTCAAGTACCAAGATAAGCAGGCCATTCTGGACGAAGGCACTCTGATGGGGCGCCTGCAGAAGCTGGTGGATCTGCTCAAGCGGGAGAATCAGGTTTTGGCCATTGAACAGGACATCCACGAGCGTGTGAATGACCAGATGGATAAAAACCAGCGGGACTACTACCTGCGGGAGCAGATGCGTGTGATTGCTCAGGAGCTGGACGAAGACGAGGACACCCGCTTTGAGGCGGACCGTTATCGTCAGCAGATGGAGGCACTGAATCTGCCGCAGGAGGCAGTGGAAAAACTGGGTAAGGAAATGGATCGGTTAAGCCGTATGCCCGGCAACAGTCAGGAGGCGGCGGTGATCCGCACCTATCTGGATACCTGCCTGGGCCTGCCCTGGGGCCAGTATACGGTGGATGATCTGGACATCCGCCGGGCAGAGAATATTCTCAACAAAGAACATTACGGGCTGAAAAAGGTCAAGGATCGCATTCTGGAGATTCTGGCTGTGCGCAAGCTGAACCCGGAACTGAAAGGGCAGATCATCTGCCTGGTAGGCCCTCCGGGCGTGGGCAAGACATCTATTGCCCGTTCCATCGCTACCTGCATCGGGCGGAAATATGCCCGGATGAGCCTGGGCGGCGTGCGGGATGAAGCAGAGATCCGCGGCCACAGAAGAACCTATATCGGTGCCATGCCCGGTAAAATCATCAGTGCGATCAATACGGCCAAGAGCATGAACCCTCTGCTGCTGCTGGATGAGATCGACAAGCTGGCAAGCGATTTCCGGGGCGACCCCGCAGCAGCGCTGCTGGAGGCCCTGGACCCGGAGCAGAACAAGACCTTCCGGGACCATTATCTGGATATTCCCTTTGATCTGAGCCAGGTGCTGTTTATTACTACGGCCAACAGTCTGGATACCATCCCGGCGCCGCTTCTGGACCGTATGGATGTGATCGAGCTGCCCAGCTATACCCGGGTGGAGAAGTTCAACATTGCCAAGCGTCATCTGCTGCCCAAGCAGCTGAAAAGCAACGGGATGGAAGGCATGGTCACCATCACCAACAGCGGCCTGTACGGCCTGATCGACGGCTATACCCGCGAAGCAGGTGTACGTCGGCTGGAGCGCCGGATTGCAGAGGTCCTGCGCAAATGCGCCCGACAGCTTGCCAGCGGCGATGCGGAAAAGATTTCCATCGGCGCTGCCGATCTGGAGGAACTTCTGGGTCCCCGCCGGGTAAAGCCGGATTTCTACAACCGGACCAATGCGGTGGGCATTGCCAATGGCCTTGCCTGGACCAGCGTGGGCGGAGAGATTCTTCCCATTGAGGTACTGGTGATTCCGGACGGAAGCGGAAAAATCGAGCTGACCGGTTCTCTGGGCGATGTAATGAAGGAAAGCGCCAAGCTGGCGGTAAGCTATGTGCGGGTCCACGGTGCGGAATATCACATTGACCCGGCGGTGCTCAAGAATGCGGATATCCATATTCATGCGCCGGAGGGTGCGGTTCCCAAGGACGGCCCTTCTGCCGGTGTTACACTTACCACTGCTCTGGTGTCCTGCCTGTCCGGTATGCCGGTACGGGCGGATGTGGCAATGACCGGTGAGATCACCCTGCACGGCAATGTGCTCCCCATTGGCGGTCTGAAGGAAAAGAGCATGGCCGCATACCGGGAAGGAATTAAAACGGTTCTGATTCCCAAGGACAATGTGAGTGATCTGTACGAAGTGGACGACGAAGTAAAGAAGGCGGTGGAGTTCCTGCCCATGAGCAATCTGGGCCAGGTTTTAAAGGCTGCGTTGGTGTGGCCGAAGGCTGCGGAAAAGAAGAGCCGTTCGAAAAAAACGGCGGCACCCATTGCAGGTGGAGACCGAAACGATCCGCTGGAAAATGTGGTGCAGCAGTAAGGAGAGAATGTGCAAATGCTGAATTATAATAAGGCGGACTTTCAGGCATCCTACGGTCTGTCCAGCCAGCTGCCGGACAGCGACCGGCCGGAGTTTGTGTTTTCCGGCCGGTCCAATGTGGGCAAGTCCAGCCTGATCAACAAGCTGTGCAACCGGAAGAATCTGGCGCGGGTAAGTGCTACCCCTGGCAAAACAGCTACCATCAATTTTTATACGGTGGACACTGCCTACTTTGTGGACCTGCCCGGATACGGCTACGCCAAGGTATCCAATGCGGACCGCCGCCGCTGGGATGAGCTGATCAACAGCTATTTTGATGCAGAGCGCAATCGGATGCTGCTGGTGCAGCTGCTGGACAGCCGCCATATGCCCTCGGCGGATGATATGCAGATGCTGGAGTATCTGCAATACCGGCAGATTCCTTTTGTGGTGGCGCTCACCAAGGCGGATAAACTGAAGAAAAGTGAGATCGAGCCCACAAAGCAGAGGTTTGCAGAGCTTTGTGAAGGCTATGGCTGCAGTGCGGTGATTCTGACCAGCAGCGAAAAGGGAACAGGAATCCCCGAGCTGCAGGCTCTGTTCGAGCAATGCCTTCAGCAGGGGGAAGCGGAAGATGGCGTATAATGAGTTTGCCTACTTCTATGATGAGCTGAATGGCGCGGCGGACTATGATGCGCTGTATCTGTATGTGAAAAGCCAGCTGGAGAAGAACGGCATCCTGGACGGAATCGTGGTCGATCTGGGCTGCGGTACCGGTGAGTTGACTTTGATGCTTACCCAGGCTGGCTACGATATGATCGGTGTGGACCAGTCCGAGGAAATGCTGGCTGTTTTGCGGGAAAAGGCAGACGAGCTGGAAATTTCAGAGCGTCTGCTGCTCCTGCGGCAGGATATCCTGAATCTGGACCTGTATGGCACTATCCGTGCGGCCATCTCCACCTTTGATACCTATAATCACATTGGTCCGAAGGAGAATTTTGAAAAGGCCATTGAAAAAGCGGCTTTTTTCATGGAAAAGGACGGCATCTTCCTGTTTGATCTGAATACGCCTTACAAGCACAAGAAAGTGCTGGCAGATAATGTGTTCGATCTGGAGGGGCCGGATGCTACCTGTTGCTGGAAAAACCATTACGACGAAACAGAGCAAACAGTGGATATTCAGATCGGCATTCATTATCTGGATACCGACGAACGCTTTGAGGAGCATTTCAAGGAGTATACCTATCCTCTGGAATATGTGGAAGATGTACTCCGGCGTTATGGCTTCCGGATGGAAACCGTGTGTGATGGGGAGACATTTGGGCTCCTTACCGAGGAAAGCCAGCGCTATATCATCACGGCAATCAAAGAATATACACAGATGGAGAAACGATAATTATGGGAAATATGATTCGCGGCATTTCGGAGAATGGCGGCGTAATCTTCTGTGGTGTAGATTCCACCAATCTGGTTCGCACTATGGAACAGATTCACAAAACCAGCGCGGTAACCAGTGCGGCTCTGGGCCGTTTGCTGACTGCAGCGTCCATTATGGGAATCATGCTGAAAAACAGTAAGGATTCCATTACCCTGCGGGTAAACGGCGGAGGCCCGGCGGGTACTGTTCTGGCTGTGGCAGACGGCATGGGCTGCGTAAAGGGCTATGTGGAGAATCCCGTGGTGGAGATTCCTCTGCGCCCGGACGGAAAGCTGAATGTGGGCGGCGCAGTGGGCCGGGATGGTACCCTGAGCATTGTGCGCGATCTGGGACTGAAAGAGCCTTATGTGGGCCAGATTCCTCTGGTATCCGGCGAGATTGCGGAGGATATCACCAGCTATTACGCAACCAGTGAGCAGATCCCCACGGTGTGCGCCTTGGGTGTTCTGGTAGATCCCGATCTGACCATTTCCTGCGCGGGTGGTTATCTGCTTCAGCTGCTGCCTGGTGCCACCGAGGAAGAGATCACCATGCTGGAAAAGAACATCGCCAATGTTCCCAGTGTGACTACTCTGCTGCAGCAGGGGAAGACCATGCAGGATATCATGGGAATGGTCATGCAGGGCTTTGATCCGCAGGTACTGGATGAGTATGACGTGGAATATCGCTGCGACTGCACTGAGCAACGTGTTGAGCGCGCGCTGATCAGCATGGGTCGTGCCGAACTGGAAAAGCTGGCGGCAGAGGAGCCTGTGGTGGAAGTGAACTGCCAGTTCTGCGATAAGAAATATCATGTGGATGTGAACAAGCTTCTGAAAAGCCTGGATTGATTCAGGCTGCAACAGCTGTTTTCTATTGTAGAATTGCCCCGCCGAGGCCAACCGGAAAAGGCCCGGCGGGGCATAATAAAAATACGAAAAATTTTTTCAAAAACCTGTTGACAAAAGAAGAAAGATGCGGTAAAATAAACAACGTCGCTGAGAGACAGCGGCACAAAAACCACATCGTTAAGCGGCTTTAGCTCATCTGGTAGAGCGCCACCTTGCCAAGGTGGAGGTAGCGAGTTCGAGCCTCGTAAGCCGCTCCAACGTGGAAGTTTAGCTCAGCTGGGAGAGCATCTGCCTTACAAGCAGAGGGTCACAGGTTCGAGCCCTGTAACTTCCACCATGTGGCCCGGTAGTTCAGTTGGTTAGAACGCTAGCCTGTCACGCTAGAGGTCGTGGGTTCGAGCCCCATCCGGGTCGCCAATTTTGCCTCTGTAGCTCAGTTGGTAGAGCAGGGGACTGAAAATCCCCGTGTCATTGGTTCGATTCCGATCGGAGGCACCATTTATAAGCGGCTTTAGCTCATCTGGTAGAGCGC
>NZ_JAGHKE010000053.1:0-16602 GCF_017889395.1 Allofournierella sp.
CCCCAGGCGGACGTGGTCATCGAGCTGGGCGGCGAGGACGCCAAGATTCTGTTCCTCTCCGGCGGCACCGAGGTGCGCATGAACGGCAGCTGCGCAGGCGGCACCGGCGCCTTCATCGACCAGATGGCCACCCTTTTGAAGATGAGCCCGGAGGAGCTGAACACCGCTGCCAGCCGGGCCGAGAAGACCTACACCATCGCCAGCCGGTGCGGCGTGTTCGCAAAAAGCGACATCCAGCCCCTGATCAACCAGGGCGCCGCCGCGGGCGACATCGCCGCCAGCATCTATCAGGCGGTGGTGAACCAGACCATCGCGGGTCTGGCGCAGGGCCGGCCCATTCAGGGCAACGTGCTGTATCTGGGCGGTCCGCTCACCTTCAACAGCGAGCTGCGCCGAAGCTTTGACCAGACGCTGGAGCTTACCGGCCTGTGCCCGGACCACAGCCTGCACTTTGTGGCCATGGGCGCGGCCTTCTACGCGGACAAGGAGATGGACCTGGCCCAGGTGGCAAAGGCCATCGGCAGCATCCAGCAGGTGGGAGAATACACCAGCCAGCCGCCCCTGTTCGCCAATAAGCAGGAATACGAGGACTTCCACGCCCGCCACATGCGCGCCAGCGTGCCCCGCGTGCCCTTCGGCGCGGATGTGGGCCCGGTGCACATCGGCGTGGACTCCGGCTCCACCACCGTGAAGGTGGCCGTCATCGACGACAACGCGAATCTGCTGTTCACCGACTACCAGCCCAACTTGGGCAACCCGCTGCCCCTCATCCGTGAGGTGCTGCTCAAGCTGTACCAGAACCACCCCAATCTGGAGGTGGCCAGCGTCACCAGCACCGGCTACGGCGAGGAGCTGGTCAAGCACGCCTTTCGGGGCGACTTCGGCGTGGTGGAAACGGTGGCGCACTTCATCGCCGCCCGTCACTTCCTGCCGGATGTGGACTTCATCATCGACATCGGCGGCCAGGACATGAAGTGCTTCAAGATCGAGGACGGCGCCATCAGCGACATCTTCCTGAACGAGGCCTGCTCCAGCGGCTGCGGCAGCTTTCTGCAGACCTTCGCCCAGGCGCTGGGCTACGACGTGAAGGAGTTCGCGGCCCTGGGCCTGTTCGCGGATAAGCCCGTGGACCTGGGCAGCCGCTGCACCGTGTTCATGAACTCCAGCGTGAAGCAGGCCCAGAAGGACGGCGCGTCCATCCAGAACATCTCGGCGGGCCTGTCCATCAGCGTGGTCAAGAACGCCATCTACAAGGTCATCCGCGCCGCCAGCCCCGAGGAGCTGGGCCGACGCATCGTGGTACAGGGCGGCACCTTCTACAACGAGGCTGTTCTGCGCGCCTTTGAAAAGGAGATGGGCGTGGAGGTGGTCCGGCCGGACATCGCCGGCCTGATGGGCGCTTTCGGCGCGGCGCTGCACGGCCGTTCTCTGGTGGAAAAGGGCCACAAGAGCAGCCTGCTCAGCCGTCAGGAGCTGCTGGAATTCACCCAGAAGACCCAGAACGTGCAGTGCAACGGCTGCACCAACCACTGCCAGCTCACCGTGAGCACCTTCGCGGGCGGCCGCAAGCTCATCAGCGGCAACCGCTGCGAAAAGCCGGTCACCGGCAAGACCGCCGAGAACGACCTGAACCTGTATGCCTACAAGCAGAAGATGCTGGCTTCCTACAAGCCCGGCCCGTCGGTGCGGGGCACCATCGGCATCCCGCTGTGCCTGAACATGTATGAGCTGCTGCCCTTCTGGCATGCCTTCTTCACCAGTCTGGGCTTTGCGGTGGTCACCAGCCCGGTATCCACCCGCGCCATGTACATCAAGGGCCAGGCCAGCATTCCCAGCGACACCGTCTGCTTCCCGGCCAAGCTGGCCCACGGCCACATCCGCGCACTGGCAGACATGGGCGTGAAGACCATCTTCTATCCCTGCATGAGCTACAACATCGACGAACATCTGGGCGACAACCACTACAACTGCCCGGTGGTGGCCTATTACCCGGAGGTGCTGGCGGTGAACTGCCCCGAGCTGGCAAACGTCACCTTCATCAACGAGTATGTGGGTCTGCACCGCCCGAAGGACTTCAAAAAGAAGATGTTCGAGATCCTGAACCGGTACTTCACCGGAATCAAGCGGGCCGAGGTGGAGCGCGCGGCCGACATGGGCTACGCGGAATACAACGCCCACATGCAGCGCCTGCGGGACAAGGGGGCCGAGATCATCGCCGCCGCCCGGGCCGAGGGCAAGCGCATCATGGTGCTGGCGGGCCGTCCCTACCATGTGGACCCGGAGGTCAACCACGGCATCGACGCGCTGCTGTGCCGTCACGGCGCAGCGGTGGTCACCGAGGACAGCGTGGCCTGGCATGAGGAGAAATTCCCCACCACCGTGCTGAACCAGTGGACCTACCACTCCCGCCTGTACGCCGCCGCCAAATACTGCACCACCCAGAAGGATATGGATCTGGTGCAGCTGGTGAGCTTCGGCTGCGGCGTGGACGCCATCACCACCGACGAGACCCGCGAGATCCTGCACGAGGGCGGCAAGCTGTACACCCAGCTGAAGATCGACGAGATCACCAACCTGGGCGCGGTGAACATCCGCATCCGCAGCCTGCTGGCCGCGCTGGACGAAAAAGAACGAAAGGGGGAATGACCCAATGGAACCCAATTATCCCCGTTTTACTCAGGAGATGAAAAAGACCCACACCATCCTGATTCCCAACATGCTGCCCCTGCACTTTTCCATGCTGGCGGCGGCGCTGGAATACGACGGCTACCATGTGGAGGTGCTGGGCAACTGCGGCAGCCAGGTGGCGCAGCTGGGCCTGAAGTACGTGCACAACGACACCTGCTACCCGGCTCTGCTGGTCATCGGCCAGTTTCTGGACGCGCTGCAGAGCGGCAAATATGACCTGGACCACACCGCTCTGCTGATTACCCAGACCGGCGGCGGCTGCCGTGCCTCCAACTACATCCACCTGCTGCGCAAGGCGCTGCAGCGGGCGGGCTACGGCCACATTCCCGTGGCCAGCCTGAACTTCTCGGGTCTGGAAAAAGATTCCGGCTTCCAGATGAACCTGTCCATCGGCCGCAAGGCCATCGCCGCCATCTTCTACGGCGATCTGATCATGGCCCTGCGCAACCAGACCTCCCCCTACGAGGTCACCAAGGGTCAGGCCAAGGCCCTGGCGGAAAAATGGGTGGACACCATCTGCGGCTGGTTCCACCAGAACAAGGGCTTTTCCGGCGGCGAGATGAAGGCCACCTTCCCCAAGATCGCCAAAGACTTCGCCGCCATTCCGGTGGTGCGCACCCCCAAGGTGAAGGTGGGCATCGTGGGCGAGATCTACGTGAAATATTCCCCCTTGGGCAACAACAACCTGGAGGAGTTCCTGGCCAGCCAGGACTGCGAGGTGAACCTGCCGGGCCTGCTGGGCTTTGTGGACTACTGCATCAGCAACATGGGCGACACCGTGCGCTTTTACGGCGGCAGCCTGGCCGAGGTATGGGGCAGCGAGGCGCTGCTGAAATATCTGGACGGCTTCGAGCGGGCCATGGGCAAGGCCATGCGTGAGGCGGGCTTCCACGCCCCGGCACGTTTTCTGGAGCTGCGGGAGATGGCCAACGGCATCATCAGCCGGGGCAACAAGATGGGCGAGGGCTGGCTGCTCACCGCCGAGATGGTGGAGCTGGTCACCACCGGCTACGAGAACATCGTCTGCGCCCAGCCCTTCGGCTGCCTGCCCAACCACATCTGCGGCAAGGGCATGATCAGCCGCATCCGGGCCATCTACCCCAATGCCAACATCACCCCCATCGACTACGACCCCAGCGCTACCCCGGTCAACCAGGAAAACCGCATCAAGCTGATGATCAGCGTGGGCAAGGAACGGCTGGAGGAGCGCATCGCCGCTCAGGCCGCCCCGGTGCAGGAGCCGGTGGCTGGTCTGGAATCCAAAATCGAAAGCATCCCCGGCGTGCACTGAGCGCCCGGGCTGCGCTGAGCAGGAAAGGAAGCCGCAGATGAGCGACTTTGTGATTTTTGACATGGAATGGAACATGGGCTACCAGCCCAAAACCTTCCGCTATCAGGGCATCGAGCAGACCCTTCGGGGCGAGATCATCCAGATCGGCGCGGTGAAGCTGCGGGACGGTCAGCCGGTGGACCGCTTCTCCCTGACCATGAAGCCCCGCATCTTCCCCCGGCTGCATCATCATGTGGCCAAGGTCACCGGTCTGACCCAGGCCCAGCTGGACGCGGGCGTGCCCATCAAGGAGGGCCTGCGCCGCTTTGCCGAGTGGTGCGGGCCGGATACCGCTCTGGGCGAGTGGGGGCAGGACGACGTGCCCGTGCTCAAGCAGAATCTGGTGCTCTGCGGGCTGGACGCGACCTGGCCCCATAAGTGGTACGACCTGCAGCGGGTCTTCACCAGCCAGCGCCCCCGGCAGGAGGGCGAGGGCATGACTCTGGAGGCGGTGGTGGAGCGTCTGGGCATCCCCAAAAACGACGCCTTCCACGACGCGCTGAGCGACGCGGAATACACCGCCGCGGTGTGCGGCTTTCTGGATCTGGAGCGAGGTCTGGCCGAGTACCCGGATGAGGAGCAGCAGTTAAAGGAGCTGCTCTGCCCGGAGGGCAAAGATCGCCGGAACTTTGTGATCTGGCCCGGCCATGTGGACGGCGAGGCCTGGTCCACCAGCAGCGAGCTGCGGGGCGCAGTGTGCCCGGAATGCGGCGCGCCGCTGGCGCTGGACGGGGACGACATCTGGCTGCGCAAGGGCAACAACTGCCTGTACAGCATGGGCGAGTGCGCCCAGCACGGCCCGGCCATGATCTGGCTGCGGCGCATGCGGCTGGACGGCCTTCACTTCACCTTTGCCCGGGCCACCGAGCCGGCGGGCAAGGAAGCTCAGACCAAATGGGCCAAGGAAAAGAAAGCCGCGCTGGAGCGGGCCCGCCGCAAGCGGGAGAAGGAAGCCGCCGAAGCGCTGGAACGGGTCCGCAACGCGGGCCGCTGAAAATTGAAGAATTGAGGAGGGACCCCGGCAATGAAACGCAATCGGTTGATTTTCTGCCGCCAGTGGGTGGCAAGAATGGCCAGCATCATCGAAACGGTGGTTGCACTGGTGGTGCTGCTGGCGATTCTGGTGGCGGGTGTAAGGGTGCTGCTGGATGTGCAGGATCTGTTCCTTGCCCCGGATGTGGACGAGGCCTTTACCACCTTCCTGCGCAGTGCCTTCAACGTGGTCATCGGCATCGAATTCGTCAAGATGCTGGCCAAGCACAGCCCCGGCAGTGCCATTGAGGTGCTGCTTTTCGCCATTGCCCGCCAGATGGTGGTGGAGCACACCTCCCCGATGGAAAATCTGGGGAGCATTCTGGCTATCCTGCTGATCTTCGTGATCCGCAAGTACCTGTTTGTTCCCGCCTTCGGCGCTCACATGCCCGGCGAGGACACCTTCGGCACCTCCAGCCTGAATCGAAGCCAAAGCGATGCCAAGAGCGAGGAGGACGAGGACTGAGCATTCCGGCAACCGTTTCCCTTTCCAAAGCAAAAACGCCCGGCACACGGTATCGACTCCGTGTGCCGGGCGTTTTTATTCCACGATCAGGTCCGCCTGGCGGCGAATCTGAAAATGCTCCGGATACAGCCGCTCCATGGGAATCCATTCCTCCCGGAACCAGACCTCCTCCCGCCGGGTGGGGGAGGAATCCAGCACACAGGCCCGTGCCAGCTGGGCCGGGCTCAGGCCGCTGGCGGCGGCGCCCGCCAGATTCAGCCGGACCACGCCGGAGCCCAGCGGCTCCAGCAGCGGAGCCGTATCGCCGGGCGAAAGGGTGGCATATTCTCCGGCCAGAGCCTGCAGGGCCTCCTGCTCCCCGGAATAGGTACGGGAAGCGCCGAAGGCCCGCTGGCGGCAGTACTTCACCAGATCGGCGGGCTGGGCCAGGGGATGCGCATCCAGATGCTCTTGCAGTTCCCGGCTGAATTGAGGCAGAGAAAATTCGTTCATAGGCGTTCACCTCCCAAAAAGCCGGCCCTCCCTTCACAAGCGCGTGGGAAGACCGACTGCAGATCAGGAAAAACGCGAACCGGCCGTGCGATGAGCACGGCCAGCAAAAAACAAAAAGGGAAGGGCGCGTCAGTCCAGCACCACCAGTTCGGGCGGGGTGAGCAGCCGGAAGGGCACGCCGCTCATGCCGATGCCCCGGCTCACGAACAGCTGGGCGGGGCGGTCCGGCTGGAGCCGGTAAAGCCCTTTGGGGAACATCTTACCCCCCGGCGGCAGGATCATTTTGGTGAGCACCGGCACCTGCAGCTGGCCTGCATGGCTGTGGCCGCTGAGCATCACATCCACCTGGGAAAGGTCCAGGTAGCGGGCCTTGTCCGGCATGTGGCACAAACAGACCCGCCAGCCCTCGGCGGGCATATCCCGCAGCACCCTGCCGTCGGAATAGGGGGCCAGGCCGCAGATCGTGATGCCCGGCGCGGGCTGCACGATTTTATCCCACAGGGGCACAAACCCGCCATGCTCCATCAGCATCCGGTAAAAAGGCGCTGCACCCTGGCGCACATCGTGGTTGCCCCACACCGCGTACTTGCCCAGCGGCGCTTCAATGCGCTGCAGCTGGCCCGCCAGCCAGGAGAAGTCCAGCATGTGGGCATCCCGGGCGAACTTGGCGAAGAAGTCGCCGCCGAACAGCACCAGCTCGGGGCCTTCGGCGTTGATGGCATCCACCAGCGGCTCCAGAAATTCGGGGGAATACATGGGCCCGAAGTGTACATCCGAGAAAAAGAGGGTCTTCACCGGTGGGCGGCGGCAAAGCTCCGGGCGGCTTATGGCAAGCTGCCGGGGCTCCACCTTTGCGGCATACCAGCCCACCGCAGCCCCGGCCACGGCGGCTCCGGCGGCTGCGCCCAGAAACAGACGGGCGGCCCAATCGGCACGGTTTTGATCCATAGGGTCTGACCTCCTGTGGGGAAATTGTTTCGATATCCTTATTATAACAAAAACGCACCCTGTTTGAAAACAAACAGAGTGCGTGAAAAAAGTGAAAAATCAATAGCCCACGATGATGCCGCCGTCCTGGGCATAGAAGCTGGTCAGACCGCTGCAGGGCAGAATGGTCACATCCGCGCCGGGCCACTTGGCTTCGATGCCGTGGCGCAGCAGGTGCGCGGCGTTCTCGTTGAAGCAGTGGCTGATGACCACCGGCGTGCCCTGATAGCCCCGCCGGTCCATCTCTTCCAGAATGAAGGCCAGGGTGCGGGTCTCGCCGCGGGTCTTGTGCAGCATTTCCAGCTTGCCCTCGTCGCTTCCGCGGCCCACGATGCGCATGCCCATCTTGCCGGCCACAAAGCCCACAACGCGGCTCATGCGGCCGTTCTTTACCAGATTGTCAAAGCAGGACAGAGCGAACAGAACCTGCCGGGGGGCGTAATATACCTCCAGCTCCTTCACCACATCCTCAAACTCCAGCCCCTGGCCGATCAGCTCGTTGGCCTTGCGGATGGCCAGTACCATCTCGCCGCCGGTGGACAGGCTGTCCAGCACGTAGATCTTTTTGTCCGGATGGCTTTCCAGCACCATTTCCTTTGCAATCATGGCGCTGTTGTAGCTGCCGGAAAGATTGCTGCTGATGGTCACCGCGATGATGCGGTCCGCCATCAGAAACTTTTCGGCCCATTCCTCGGGGCTGGGGCAGGCGGTGGTGGACGCGCCGTTGTAGTTGCGCATCTCGGCCATCATTACGGCCACATCCAGCGCGGCGTTGTCCACGAATTCCCGGTCGCCCACACGGATCTTCAGCGGCACGGTGGCAAAGCCGGTATCGGGGGCGGCATCGGGCAGGCTGCGCAGTTCGCAGGAGGAGTCGGCAACGATCATCCAAGACATAGTAAATACACTCCCTTTGGGCGGCGCGGAGCCGCGCAAAACCACATAGTTTTTAATACTAGATATATTATATATTATAGAGCCTTTGAATCTGTTCGTCAAGGCGAAACAGTCGAAGCGCAGTTGTAATCGATGGGCAGGGTGGGCAGACCGTTCAGGTCGAGGCCCGCCACATTGCCGCTCTGCAGCTCGTAAAAGCCCTGGGCGGCGATCATGGCCCCGTTGTCGCCGCAGAATTCCACCGCGGGCAGGCAGAGCCTTGCCCCCAGCTTCTGGGCGCCCTCATTCACCAGACAGCGCAAAAGGCTGTTGGCGGCCACGCCGCCCGCCAGGCAGATGGTGGACGCGCCGGTGTCCCTGGCGGCATCCAGCAGCTTGCCCGCCAGAATCTCGTCGATCCGCCGCTCAAAGCTGGCGGCCATGTCCGCCGCGTTCACCGTCTCGCCCCGCATCTCGGCCTGGTTCACCGCGTTCAGCACGGCGGTCTTCAGGCCGGAGAAGCTCACGTTGTACTTGCCCTCCACGTGGGGCACCGGCAGTTTGTAGGCCTTGGGGTTGCCGTTCTTGGCCGCCTTGCTGATGGCCGGTCCGCCCGGGTAGCCAAGCCCCAGGGTGCGGGCCACCTTGTCGAAGGCCTCGCCCGCCGCGTCGTCCACCGTGCGGCCCAGCACCGTGAAGCGGGTGTAGTCGGTCACCTGCACGATATGGCTGTGGCCGCCGCTGGCCACTAGGCACAGGAAAGGCGGCTTTAAATCCGGGTGGGTCAGGTAGAGGGCGGCAATGTGCCCCCGCAGATGATGCACCGGCACCAAAAGCTTGTTTGCCGCATAGGCAAGGCCCTTGGCGAAGTTCACGCCCACCAGCACCGCGCCGATCAGACCCGGCGCGAAGGAAACGGCGATGCCGTCCAGCTCGGCGGGGGTCATGTCCGCATCCGCCAGCGCCTTTTCCACCGTGGCGCTGATGTATTCCGCGTGGCGGCGGCTGGCGATCTCCGGCACCACGCCGCCATAGAGGGCCTGCTCCGCCACACTGGTGGAGATCACATTGCTCACCAGCTCGCGGCCGTCCTTCACCACGGCGGCGGCGGTCTCATCGCAGGTGCTCTCGATTCCTAAAATATACATTTTGTAATATCACCATGCTTTTCAACAAAAATCAGGGGAATCCGGGCCGGTTCGGCCAGATTCACAGGGCCCGGTGCATGAGGACCGCGTCCTCGGTGGGGTTCTGGTAAAAGCGGGGGCGGCGGCCGTCCGCCGCAAAGCCCGCCTGCTCATACAGGGCGATGGCCCCGGCGTTGGAGGCCCGCACCTCCAGAAAGGCCACCTCCGCGCCCTCGGCCCGCAGCGCCTCCAGACTCCGGCGCAGAAGGGCGCTGCCCGCGCCGGTGCGCCGGGCTTCGGGGGCCACGGTCAGGGTGTAAAGACTGGCCTCCCCGGCGGCCAGCTGCCAGGCGGCAAGGCCCGCCACCGGCTGGCCGGGTGCCTGTGCCACAAACAGCCGGGACGCGCCGCCCGCCAGCTGGTTTTCCAGCTCCTCGGCAAGCTGGGCCAGGCTCCAGGGGTCGCCCGCGCTCTGCTCGATCCGCGCGCAGACTTCCAGATCGGCCCGCTCCATGGGCCGGATCAAATATTCCACGAAACAATGCCTCCTTTGTGGAAAACCCACCTTAGTGGGATTCCAGCCAGGTCTTGCCCTGGCCCACGTCGGCGGTCAGGGGCACGGAGTAGCTCACCGCGCCCTCCATCTCCTCCTTCAGGATGCGGGCCACGGTCTCGGCCTCGGCCTCCGGGGCCTCCACGATCAGTTCGTCGTGCACCTGCAAAATCAGCTTTGCAGCCAGACCCTCAGCCCGCAGCCGCCGCCATACCTTCACCATGGCCAGCTTGATCACGTCCGCCGCGGTGCCCTGAATGGGGGTGTTCATGGCCATCCGCTCGCCCAGCGCCCGCAGGTTGTGGTTCTTGCTGGCCAGCTCGGGCAGCGCCCGGCGGCGACCGAACAGGGTGGTCACATAGCCCTTCTCGGTGCCGTGGGCGATGGTCTCGTCCATATAGTTTTTCACGCCGGGGAAGGTGGCCAGATAGTTCTTGATGAACTGGTCCGCCTCCTTGACGGTCACGTTGATGTCACGGGAAAGGCTGAACGCGCCGATGCCGTACACGATGCCGAAGTTCACCGCCTTGGCGGAGGAGCGCAGGGCAGGGGTGATCATCTCCGGCGGCAGGTTGTAAATTTTCGCGGCGGTGCTGCGGTGGATGTCCTGCCCGGTCAGAAAGGCCTGGCGCATGGATTCATCCCCGGAAATGTGGGCCAGCAGCCGCAGCTCGATCTGGCTGTAGTCCGCGTCCACCAGGGTGCAGCCGGGCGCTGCCACAAAGAACTGGCGCAGCTGGCTGCCCAGCGGGGTGCGGATGGGAATGTTCTGCATGTTGGGCTCGCTGGAGGAAAGCCGCCCGGTGCGGGCCTCGGTCTGGTTGAAGGTGGAGTGCATCCGCCCGTCCGGCCCGATCACCTTCAAAAGGCCCTCCACATAGGTGGAGTTCAGCTTCTGGTAGGTGCGGTACTGCAGAATGTCGTCGATCACCGGATGCTCCCGGCGCAGGTTTTCCAGCGTTTCCGCGTTGGTGGAGTAGCCGCTCTTGGTCTTTTTGCCGGGGGTCAGCTTCAGGTCCTCAAACAGGGCCTTACCCAGCTGCTTGGGGCTGTTCACGTTGAACTGGTAGCCCACCTGCTCGTAAATGCGGGCCAGGCACCCCTCCAGCTCCTGCTTCATCTTTTCGCCAAAGGCCACCAGGCCTTCCCGGTCCACCAGCATGCCGGTGCGCTCCATGTCCGCCAGCACCAGCGCCAGCGGCAGCTCCACCTCAGCCAGCAGCCGGTCCATGCCCTCCTCGGTCACCTTGGTATCCAGCACGTCGTACAGCCCGGCCAGCACACCGGCCAGCGGGGCGGCTTCGCACCGGAAGGCGGGCTGGATGCCGTACTCTGCGGTCAGATTTTCCACCGTGTAGCTGCTGGCGGCGGGGTTCAACAGGTAAGCGGCCAGCTTCGCGTCAAACACGATGCTCTTGCCCTCGCCGCCGTTTGCCAGTGCCAGATGATACAAAGGCTTTGCGTCAAACACCCGCAGGGTGGCGTCGCTGTCCAGCAGGCGGACCAGCGCGGCCTCGTCCAGCGGGTAGACGGCGTTTTCCTGCACCGCGTACCAGCCCTCGCCCTCCTGGGCCAGCTCATACCGGCCCTCGGGGATCATGGGCAGCACGTCCGGCTCCACTGCCGGAATCTCCGGCGCGGGGGCGGATGCCTTGGGGGTCACGCCCTCCAGGCCGAGGCGAGGGGCCAGGCTGTGAATTTCCAGCTCGGCCAGCAGCCCGGCGGCCGCGGCCGCGTCGCCCTCGCCCCGCTTGTAGGCGCCGGGGGCGGTGTCCACCGGGATAGCGCAGTCGATCTCCGCCAGCTTGCGGGAAAGCTCCGCGTCTTCTTTGTGAGTGGTCAGCTTGGTGCGCACGCCGGGCTTGATGGCGCTGTCGTCGATGTTCTCGTACACGCCGGCCAGGCTGCCGAATTTCTGAATCAGGGCCAGGGCGGTCTTTTCGCCCACGCCCGCCACACCGGGGATGTTGTCCGAGGTGTCGCCCATCAGGCTCTTTACCTCGATGAGCTGCTTCGGGCTCACGCCGTATTTTTCCTCCACGGCGGCCTTGTCCATCACCACGGTCTCGCTGCGGCCCATCCGGGTGGCGGCCAGCAGCACGGTCACGTGGTCGTTCACCAGCTGCAGGCTGTCCCGGTCACCGGTGGCCAGGTAGCATTCGTCGCCCCGGGCGGCAGCGGCCGCGCTCAGGGTGCCCAGAATATCGTCCGCCTCGTAGCCCTCTTTCGAGACCATCACGAAGCCCAGGTCGGCCAGCAGCTCCTTCAGCACCGGCATCTGCTGGGCCAGCTCCTCGGGCATGCCCTTGCGGGTGGCCTTGTAGCCGTCGTACATCTTGTGGCGGAAGGTAGGGGCCTTCAAATCAAAGGCGAAGGCCACCTCGTCCGGCTGGACCTCTTTCAACAGGTTCAGCAGAATATTCATAAAGCCGTAGATGGCGTTGGTGTAACGGCCATCCTTGGTGGTGAGCAGCTTGATGCCGTAGAAGGCGCGGTTCACAATGCTGTTGCCGTCCAAAACCAGCAATTTCATGGGCAGACCTCCGAAAAAAACGTGTGTTGGCCGCCCGCGAAAAACAGCGGGCAGCGGTCGCTATGCCATAGCTATATTTAATAAGTATACCACAACGCTGCGTTTTGTGGTACAATAAACCCTGGATTTCTGCCGGGGCGGCGCTCCGGCTTTTTCAAAGGAGAAACTGCAATGCAGCTTGGCAATATGACCTTTGCCCCCGGCGCGGTGCTGGCCCCCATGGCCGGTTTTACCGACGCCGCCTGCCGCCGTCTGGCGGCCAACCACGGGGCGATCTATACCATCAGCGAGATGGTCAGCGCGAAGGCCCTGACCTTTGGCGACAAAAAGAGCGCACAGCTGATCTATAATGAAAACAACCCGGCTCCCTACGGGGTGCAGCTGTTTGGCGCAGAGCCCGAGACCATGGGCCAGGCCACCGCGCTGATCCAGAAGTACAAGTTCGATTTCATCGACATCAACATGGGCTGCCCGGCTCCCAAGATCAACTCCAGCGGAGCGGGCAGCAAGCTGATGCTGGACCCCAAAAACTGCGGCGACATCGTGGCCGCCGTGGTGAAGGAGAGCCAGGGCAAGCCGGTCACCGTGAAGATGCGCGCCGGCTGGGATGCCGACCACATCACCGCCGTGGAGGTGGCCAAGGCCTGCGAGGCCGCGGGCGCGGCGCTGGTGGCGGTGCACGGCCGCACCCGGGAGCAGATGTATCAGCCCGGAACCGTGGACTGGAAGATCATCGAAGCGGTGAAAAAGGCGGTGAACATCCCGGTGCTGGGCAACGGCGACATTGAATCCGCCGCCGACGCGCTGGCCATGGTGAACGCCACCGGCTGTGACGGCGTGATGGTGGGCCGTGCCGCGCTGGGCGACCCCTGGATCTTTGCCGAGATCAAGGCCGCCTTAAACGGCGAGCCCGCCCCGGAAAAGCCCACCCTCCGCCAGCGGCTGGAGGCTTTGCGCACCCAGGTGTATGAGATGTGCGAGGAAAAGGGCGAGTGGGTGGCCATGCCCCAGGCCCGCAGCCAGGCCCTTTATTACATGCGAGGGCTCAAGGGCGCGGCGGGGCTGCGCCGGGCCTGCTGTCAGCTGAGCCACTACGAAGACCTGGACGAGCTCTTTCAAAAAGTATACGACGCGGGCAACCGCTGAGCGGTTCAGTCCGCGCTCTGGCCGGTTAGCTCGTCCAGCGGCTGGGCGTAGCAGGGCAGCATGTGTACGATGAAATAGTCCGCCTCCGGGCAGTTCATTTCCTTTAATGCGGCCCGCTGCTGGGTCAGCGCGGCGGCAAACTCCCGGTTGCCCGCCTGCACCTCCTCGGTGCATTTGATGAGGGCGCTCAGCCGGTCCGCCGCCTTGAGCAGCCTGGCCTCTTCTTCGGTGAGCAGGCTGCCGGTCACGTAACCGGCCATCTCGCCCCGCAGCTGGGGCGGCAGATACCCCAGAAGGGCGGCGGCGCTTTCGTCCTCCAATGCCTTGTAGGCCTTGCGCAGCCGCTCGTTTTTGTATTTCACCGGGGTGGGCATGTCGCCTGTGAGGATCTCCTGCGCATCGTGATACAGCGCCGCCACCGCCACCGTCTCCGGCCGCACCGGCGTGCCGGTGATGCGTTGGGCGATCAGGCACAGGGTATGGGCCAGAATGGCGGTGTCCGCCGCGTGTTCGCTCAGGCTCTCGGTGCGGGAGGCGTGCATCAGGCTCCACCGGCGGATGTATTTCATCCGGCTCACCAGTGCATTGAAGGAATAGATTTTCATTTCTTTCACACTCCTGGGTGTTATACTTAACTCTGTCTGCGCCCACCGGGCGCTTTCTGAAACCACTATATCATATTTTCCCGCCCGGGGGCAGCCCCGGCGCGGCGAAAGAAAAAGGATGTGAGGTGCGTTCTATGATACGCCCACTGGAAAAACCACAGAACAAATACTGGCTCACCTTCGCGCTGTGCGGCCTGGCCGCCGCGCTGATGTTCCTGCCGTTCTATATTGTGGACAAGGGCTTCTTTTTGTACGCGGGGGACTTCAACAGCCAGCAGATCGCCTTTTACTATTCCGCCAATGAATTCGTGAAATCCGGCGGCGGCTCCTTCAGCTGGGCCACCGACCTGGGCAGCGGATTTTTGAACAGCTACGCCTTTTATCTGGCGGGCAGTCCCTTCTGGTGGTTGAGCCTGCTGTTCCCGGCGGCATGGCTGCCTTATCTGATGGTGCCGCTGCTCTGTTTGAAATTCGCTGTGGCAGGCGGGGGCGCTTACCTGTGGATGCGCCGCTACACCCGCAAGCCCAATATGGCGGTGCTGGGGGCCTGCATGTATGCCTTTTCCGGCTTCACCGTGTACAACGTGTTCTTCAACCATTTTGTGGATGTGGTGGCGCTGTTTCCCTATCTGCTCTGGGCGCTGGATGCGGCGGTGTACGAAAAGCGCCGGGGTCCCTTTGCGGTGCTGGTGGCGCTGAACTTACTCAACAACTACTTCTTCTTCGCCGGTCAGGTGGTGTTCCTGGCCATCTACTTCATCTGCATGGTGCTGGCCGGGCGGTATAAAATTGGTGGCCGCACCTTCGGCGCGCTGGCCTTCGAGAGCCTGGCGGGCGTGGGCATGGGAGCGATTCTGGCCATCCCCACCATGCTCAGCCTGCAGAACAACCCCCGGGTGTCCAGCTTTTCCGATGGCTTCGGCCTGCTGCTCTATGGCAATGTGCAGCAGTACGCCGCCATTCTTTACAGCTTCTTCTTCCCGCCGGACTGCCCCTACATGCCGGTGATCTTCGATTCCGGCGTCATTAAATGGACCAGCATGACCGCCTATCTGCCGCTGGTGAGCATGATGGGCGTGCTGGCCTACTGCCGGTGCAAAAAGGGCACCGCCTTCAAGTGGATTCTCAGCGTCTGCCTGGTGATGGCACTGGTGCCGGGGCTGAACTCCATGTTCTACGCCATGAACTCCAGCTACTACGCCCGCTGGTACTACATGCCGGTGCTCATCATGTGCGCGGTCACCATCTACGGGCTGGAGCATGAGGACGAGGTGGACCTGAAAAAGGGCCTGCGCCCCACGCTGGCGGTGCTGCTGGCCTACTGTGCCTTCGCCCTGGTGCCCACCGAGACCGACGACGGCGGCTGGAAGATCGGCGTGATGGACTACTCGGAAAAGTTCTTTTTGAACTTCGGCATCGCCTTCATCGGGGTGCTGCTGTTCTGGGTGCTGTGGCTCATGTACAAGCGCACGCCCCAGCTGCCCCGGCGGCTTACCGCCGCGGTGTTGGCCTTCGGCTGCCTGTACGGCGCGGTGCACATTGCCATCGGCAAGTTTGCCCAGTGGGACAACGACAAGGACTTTTATCAGCAGCAGTATGTGGACGGCCGGGCTCTGACGGAGATCCTGCCGGAGGGCGCCTACCGCATCGACGACTACGAATGCTACGATAACCTGGGCCTGTGGGTGAACCGGAGCGACCTGCAGACCTTCAACTCCACTGTGGCCCCCTCCATTCTGGAGTTCTACCCCCAGGTGGGCGTGAAGCGGGATGTGCGCAGCGCACCGGATGTGGACGAATACGCCCTGCGGGGTCTGCTGAGCGTGAAATACACCATCTGCCCGGTGGACAAGCAGGAGGAATTTGAGGAAAAAGCCGGCGACAACTGGCGCTACTGGACCACCCAGGGCCAGCTGGCGGTGTACGAAAACACCGACTGGCTGCCCATGGCCTACGCCTACGATGCCTACATCACTGAGGAGGAGTACGAGGAGATCCCGGAGGAATACCGGGACAATCTGCTGGTCCGGGCCATGGTGCTCAGCGAGGAGCAGGTGAACACCTGGGGCGGCGGACTGCGCCACCTGACCGAGGCCGAGCAGACCGACTTCGACCGGGCCAGCTACGAGGAGGACCTGGACGACCGCCAGGCCATGGCCGCCAGCAGCGTTGCGCTGGACAACTGGGGCCTTACCGCCAACATCCAGCTGGAAAACAGCACGCTGGTCTTCTTCCCGGTGCCCTACGACGCGGGCTTCACCGCCACTGTGAACGGCGAGGAGGCCCCGGTGCTCAAGGTCTCCGGCGGACTGATGGCGGTGCCTGCCTCCGCGGGCGACAACACCATCCGGCTGGAATATCACACGGAGGGTCTGAACGTGAGCCTTGCTCTGGCGGGAGTGAGCGCCGTGGTCTTTGCGGGCTATCTGGTGCTGTGCGCCCGTGCCCGCAAAAAGCACCGGGCGGCTCTCGCGGAAAAATATCATCTGGACCCGCCGCAGCCCCGGCAGTAAGACCGGAACACAAAGGAGAAAGAACCCAATGGATTTTGCAAAGATTCTTGCCGGGGAGCTGAACGTTCCCGAGCAGTATGTTTCGGCGGCCATCCGCCTGATCGACGAGGGCAACACCATTCACTTCATTGCCCGTTACCGCAAGGAGGCCACCAACGCCATGGACGACCAGGTGCTGCGCCAGCTGGACGACCGGCTGTAGTACCTGCGCGGACTGGAAAAGCGTAAGGGCGAGGTGGCGGCTACCATCGAGG
>NZ_JAGHKE010000054.1:0-16533 GCF_017889395.1 Allofournierella sp.
AGAACCAGAAACTTAATATGCATGCACTTCTAGCTCAGTTGGTAGAGCAGCTGACTCTTAATCAGCGGGCCCAGGGTTCGAGTCCCTGGAAGTGCACCACAAAAAGACAGGACAAACGTCCTGTCTTTTTTGTTGCACTTCCCCCCCCCTGCGGGGGCGGCTTCACCGTTCGCGCCGATGGCGCTCCGGTTCAGCTGGCAGGGACTCTCAGGCTAAAAAACATGCCACCGGCATGTTTTTCTTGACGCCTTCGTCTGGAAGTGCACCAAAAGGGGGCGGCCTGAAAGAGGCTCGCTTATTTTGGCACATTTCCCTCCGAATGGATGAAAGGGGATAGAAAAAAGCCTGCTTCGGTTGCGGCCGAGGCAGGCTTTTTGTGTCAGTGAAGGTGCAAGGAAAAGGAGAACTCCTCCCTGTTTGGGTAAAACGGTCACTCATTCGGAACGGGCTGAAGATATTTTTTGTATTCGCCGGAAAACAGCTTGCTGCCCAGACGGCGCACGTTGCCGTACATATGGCGTACCATCAGTTCCTCGATGCCGGCTTCGGAATGGTCGTCGATCATCTGCATCATAAGCTGATGATCATGGAGCACATCAGGCACATTCTTCGCCCCGGTCACGTCCATTCGCATCAGACGGGAATAGTCCGGGTGAGGGCGGATGATCCGCTTCCATAGCATGTCCTTGCCGCAGAACAAAAACCAGAACTCGTGCATGTCGTGGTCGGCGGCCAGAAAGGCATAGCTGTCGAATTCCTCCAGGTGATGGGAGGCTTCCGCCAGCGTTTCCATCCGATGCAGCAGATCCCGCACCTGTTCCACCGCCGTGGGCGATGCGGTGCGCACAAAGTCCCGGAAGACCATGCTTTCAATGGCCACCCGTTCATAGATCAGCTGAGTCGCAATGTCCAGATTGATCCGGGTAACCGTGGTGCTCTTGTGGGGGATGATCTCCACAAACTTGTTTTCCTGCAGGCGCTGCAGAACACTGCGAATCGGGGTGCGGGAAACCTGAAACCGCTCACACAGGCTGTTCTCGGTGAGTACTTCGCCGGGGGCGATCTTCAGCGACACAATCTCCGATTCCAGGATCTGATAGATTTCCTTTGTGTTTGGAGGCACACTCATATGCAAAAGCTCCTTTTCTTCCAACAACAAAGCGCGCTCCGCACCGGTAACCGGGCGGCGGAAGGCATTTTGCCGGACCAATGGATACATAGTTCCGCCATCTTCTTGAATTATACGCGATAATGCAGCAAACAGCAACCATCTTGAAGGGTATGTATACATTTTTTTTAACAATTTGGCGATTTGCTGCGATAATGACAAAAAATAGGGCGAACTGCACAAATGACAGCCGATTTTATAAGCCATAACAACAAAAATAGGGAATCTCAAAAGAGTCTGTTGCATTCTTCGAAAGAGCGTGATAGAATCAGCTTGTATACAAGACACCGGATCAGCCTTCAGATTCCTTTCGCGGGAGCCGGATTGGGTCTTAGCATGTATACATGTAGGCTTCGGGTTTTTGAGATTATTTAGGAGTGATTGAAATGAACATGTTTTCTCTGGAGGGCAAGATTGCCCTGGTAACCGGCGCTTCTTACGGAATCGGCTTTGCCATCGCCCGCGCTCTGAGCGAGGCAGGTGCCACCATCGTTTTCAACGACATCAAGCAGGAACTGGTGGACAAGGGCCTGGCTGCTTATCGTGAGGCCGGCATCGAGGCCCACGGCTATGTATGCGATGTCACCAATGAAGAGGCTGTGAATGCCCTGGTGGCCAAGATCGAGGAAGAAGTTGGCGTGATCGACATTCTGGTCAACAACGCCGGCATCATCAAGCGCATCCCCATGTGCGACATGAGCGCTGCCGAGTTCCGTCAGGTGATCGACGTGGACCTGAACGCTCCTTTCATCGTATCCAAGGCTGTGATCCCCTCCATGATCAAGAAGGGTCACGGCAAGATCATCAACATCTGCTCCATGATGAGCGAGCTGGGCCGCGAGACCGTTTCCGCCTACGCTGCTGCCAAGGGCGGCCTGAAGATGCTGACCAAGAACATCGCCAGCGAGTACGGCGAGGCCAACATCCAGTGCAACGGCATCGGCCCCGGCTACATCGCCACTCCCCAGACCGCTCCTCTGCGTGAGATTCAGCCGGACGGCAGCCGCCATCCCTTCGATCAGTTCATCATCGCCAAGACCCCCGCTGCCCGCTGGGGCGAAGCCGAAGACCTGGCCGGCCCCGCCGTGTTCCTGGCTTCCGATGCTTCCAACTTTGTGAACGGCCACATCCTGTATGTGGACGGCGGCATCCTGGCTTACATCGGCAAGCAGCCCTGAGTCTGTGCTTTGCGCTGAATTCTGCCATTCATAAATATTGCACGGTTCCGGCAAGGCTCTGTCCCTGCCGGAATTGTGCGGTATTCTCATAAACAATCGTACATGGAGGCTTATAAGCAATGACTGTTATGGAACGCTTTGCCAACGCGGGTGTTGTGCCTGTTGTTGTGCTGGAGGATGCCAAGGACGCTGTCCCCACCGCGAACGCCATGGTTGCCGGCGGCATCGATGTGATGGAGATCACCTTCCGCACCGCTGCTGCTGCCGATTCCATCAAGGCTGTGGCCGAGAACTGCCCCGACATGCTGGTGGGCGCAGGCACTGTTCTGAACCTGGAGCAGTGCAAGACCGCCATCGAGATGGGCGCCAAGTTCATCGTGTCTCCCGGCTTCAACGAGAAGGTCGTGGACTACTGCATCGAGCATGATGTGCCCGTGGCTCCCGGCTGCGTGACTCCCACCGAGATCACCGCTGCTCTGGAAAAGGGCCTGAAGGTCATCAAGTTCTTCCCCGCCAATGTATACGGCGGCCTGAACGCTCTGAAGAACCTGTCCGCTCCCTTCGTGGGCGTGAAGTTCATGCCCACCGGCGGCGTGAATGCCCAGAACGTGGGTGAGTTCATCCGCGCTCCCTTCATCCATGCCGTGGGCGGCAGCTGGGTTTGCCCCAAGGACCAGATCGCCGCGGGCAACTTCGAGAAGATCACTCAGCTGTGCGCTGAGGCCCGCCAGGCTGTGCTGGGCTTCGAGATCGCTCACGTGGGCATCAACTCCGCGGACGAGTCCGTCGCCGCTGAGGTGGCCGAGCAGTTCGAGAATGCCTTCGGCTTCGCTGCCAAGGCCGGCAACAGCTCCATCTTCTCCTCTTCCGAGATCGAAGTGATGAAGCAGCCCTACCTGGGCAAGCAGGGTCACCTGGCCATCCGCACCAACAGCGTGGAGATCGCCGCTGCTGAGCTGGTGAAGAAGGGCTACACCCTGAACATGGAGACCGCAAAATACAAGAACGGTCGTATGACTGTTGTATACCTGGAGCAGGAGATCGGCGGCTTCGCCATCCATCTGCTGCAGAAATAACCAAAACCTGGAGGAAAAAATATTATGGCAAAAGTTGTTACCTTTGGCGAGCTGATGCTGCGCCTGCAGCCCTATAACTACGAGCGTTTCGTACAGTGCGATCACGTGGAGTTCACCTTCGGCGGCGGCGAGGCCAACGTGGCCGTTTCCCTGGCCAACTACGGCCTGGATGCTGCCTTCGTGACCAAGCTGCCCACCCACTCCATCGGTCAGGCTGCTGTGAACAGCCTGCGCCGCTACGGTGTGGACACCAGCAAGATCGTTCGCGGCGGCGAGCGTGTTGGCATCTACTTCAACGAGAAGGGTGCTTCTCAGCGCGGCAGCGTTTGCATCTACGACCGTGCTCATTCCGCCATCCAGACTGCTGATCCCGCCGACTTCGACTGGAACAGCATCTTCGAGGGTGTGGAATGGTTCCACTTCACCGGCATCACCCCGGCGCTGGGTGAGAACCTGGTTGAGATCTGCAAGGCTGCCTGCAAGGCTGCCAAGGAGCGGAACATCACCGTTTCCTGCGACCTGAACTACCGCGGCAAGCTGTGGACCCGTGAGCAGGCCCGCGCTGCCATGACCGAGCTGTGCCAGTACGTGGACGTTTGCATCTCCAACGAGGAGGATGCCAAGGACGTATTCGGCATCGAGGCTGAGAACACCGACATCTACGCCGGTGAGATCAACCACGAGGGCTACAAGAGCGTTGCCCGTCAGCTGGCTGACAAGTTTGGCTTCAAGATGGTTGCCATCACCCTGCGTGAGAGCCACTCTGCCTTCGACAACGGCTGGAGCGCCATGCTGTACAACGTGGAGAAGGACGAGTACTGCTTCTCCAAGAAGTACAACCTGCACATCATCGACCGCGTGGGCGGCGGCGACAGCTTCGGCGGCGGCCTGATCTACAGCCTGATCACCGGCAAGGATACCCAGGCTGCGGTTGAGTTCGCTGTGGCTGCTTCCGCTCTGAAGCACTCCATCGAGGGCGACTACAACATGGTTACCCTGGCTGAGGTAGAGAAGCTGGCTGGCGGCGACGGTTCCGGCCGTATCCAGCGCTAAGTCCATCCCAACGATCACTATGCCGGCCCGCACAAACCGGACCGGCACATAGGAAAAGAGGATATAAAAATGGATATTCGTTACTCTTGCAATCAGCGCGACTTCAAGCGCTACACCACCGAAGAAACCCGCAACGAGTTCCTGATCACCGGTCTGTACAAGGCCGATGAGGTTGTTGCTGTTTACAGCCATGTTGACCGTATGGTCACCCTGGGCTGCATGCCTGTTCAGGAAGCAGTGTCCATTGACAAGGGCATCGATGTATGGGCCAACTTTGGCACCAAGTTCTTCCTGGAGCGCCGTGAGATCGGTATCTTCAACCTGGGCGGCGCCGGCACCGTTGTGGCCGACGGCGTTTCCTACCACATGAACTACAAGGACTGCCTGTACCTGACCCAGGGCAACAAGGAAGTTCACTTCTCCAGTGACGATGCCTCCAATCCTGCCAAGTTCTTCATGGTCAGCGCTCCCGCGCACTGCGCCTACGAGAACAAGCTGATCACCATCGAAGAGGCTGCCAAGCGTCCTCTGGGCACCGTGGAAGGCTGCAACAAGCGCGTGATCAACCAGTTCATCCACCCCAGCGTGCTGAAGACCTGCCAGCTGTCCATGGGCATGACCGCTCTGGAGCCGGGCAGCAACTGGAACACCATGCCCAGCCACACCCACGAGCGCCGCATGGAGATCTACACCTACTTCGAGATCCCCGAGAATCAGGTCGTATTCCACATGATGGGCGAGCCCACCGAGACCCGTCACATCGTGATGCAGAACTTCGACGCTGTGATCAGCCCCTCCTGGAGCATTCACAGCGGCGTAGGCACCGGCAACTACACCTTCATCTGGGCCATGGGCGGCGAGAACATGGAATTCGATGACATGGACGTGCTGGCCACCACCGACCTGAAGTAAGCTTCGCATCCTCAATCTGTTCGCCGGCATATTCTGCCAGCCCCTTCGGCGGAATATCGCTTGCAAAAAAGCCTGCTCCCACACACCGGAGCAGGCTTTTTGTTTTGCCCGCAAATGGGCACGGCCGCAGGCGGGTATTTCAGGGAGCGCTGGAAGAAGAGTTGAAAAACTGGATTTTTTTAGAATGAACTGCTGAAAACAGTGCTGATTTTTCGAAAAATACTGCAAAAAGTGACGATGCAAGCCGAACCCCACGCCCAGTCCCGATCCCACCACCCCCACGCCCACCCCGAAGCCGGAGAATAAACCCTCCGAAGGCGGGCAGGGCGGATCCGGCACCAACGCCACTCCCGCGCCCACTGCGGCGCCCTCTGCCAGCGCACAGACCGGCGACGGATTCCGCCCGGCTGCCCAGGTCCTCGTCGGTGGAGGTGACCCGGCGGGAGAATTCTGCGTCGTCCGCCTGCTGGGAATGGGCGGCGGTGCGCTCGGCACTGCGCAGCGCGGCGGGGACCACGCTCCATTCGGACGGGCGGCAGGCTCCGGCCTCGTTGCCGCACCAGCGCACATCCGGCCCGCACACGCTGATCACCGCGTTTGGCTGGGCGCGGCGGATGATTTGGTAATAGCCTTCCCAGTCGTATGCCTGGGTTTTGCCGTTTTTGCCTTCGCCGCAGGCGCTGTCGCCCCATTCCCGGCCGGTGAAGGTGTTCATTCCAAAATGAGCAAAGGCGTAAAATCCCATCTGCTGCCAGGCAAGCTGCCGGGGCGAGGGCACAACGGAAACCGCCTGGTGAATTCGGTCCATGGGCAGGGATTCCTTTCCTTGGGTATGGGTTGGCTCCATTATAGCCAGGGGGAAAGAAGATGCGCAATCGGCAGGATTTGTACTTTATGGGGGAATTTTGTTCCGGATACGCCCGATCGGTTGTGTGGTTGCTTTTTGCCGCATCGGCGATTTTTGCCGGAAAAAAAGCCGATAAAAAAGCAAAATTCTGCCTATTTAAGAGCGGCAAAAGCTTTGTTATTATGGGTTTGCAACAGAGAGAGCGGCCCGCAAGGCCCGCTTTTATGAAACAGATTTAGGAGGAAGACGAACATGAAACGAGTAATCGCCCTGGCCATGGCCATTACCCTGATCCAGTGGCGCGGTCAGAAAAAATGGGTGAACTACTAAGCCGGAAAGGAAGGGTAATCTTATGACCAAGAAAAAAGGCATCGTCACAAAGTGGGTCATTACGATTGTATTGTTCCTCTTTGGTCTCATTTGCATCTATCCGTTTCTGTTTACGGTTTCCTCGGCCTTCAAGCCCACCGGTGAAGTGCTGCGCACTCCCCTGCAGCTGATTCCGGAACACTTCACGCTGCAGAACATGAAAACCGTATTCGCGAACCCCTACTTTGATTTTGGCCAGTGGTATATGAACACCGTTGTCATGACCGTGTGCACCCTGGTGCTGCTGGCCGGTCTGATGATCCCCAGCGACGTGATGATCATGCCCCGCTACATGCTGTTCAAGGAGCTGGGCATCCTGAACACCATGTGGTCCCTGGTGCTGCCCGCCGCGGTGGACGTGTACTTCGTGTTCATGCTGCGTCAGGCCTTCATCGCCATCCCTGATTCCATCAGATGGTCACCGGAGAGCGGGCGCCCCAGGCGGGCAAGGTGCGCGCGTCCACCGGCATCGGCCTGCACAATATCTATGCCCGAATCCGGATGTATGAGCAGGGCGGTACGCTGCGCATCATCAGCAAAAAGGAATGGGGCACCGCCATGATTATGGAAATCCCCATGGAGCAGCTGTAAACGGCAAAAAGAAATCCACCCCCGTTCCCTGAATTCAGGGAACGGGGGCGGATCGATTTACTGACGGTTTTCCAACGGAATGTATTCCCGGCGGGGCTGCACCGCCAGGTAGGCCGGGCGGATGATCTTGCCCATGTTGATCAGCTCCTCCATGCGGTGGGCGCTCCAGCCCGCCACACGGCCCATAGCGAACAGCGGGGTGAACAGCTCGGTGGGCAGGCCCAGCATCCGGTATACAAAGCCGCTGTAGAAGTCCACGTTGGCGGAAACACCCTTGTAGATGCGGCGCTTTTGGGCAATGACCTGGGGAGCCAGCCGCTCCACCGCCGCATACAGGGCGTATTCCCTGTGCAGGCCCTTTTCGTCGCTCAACCGCTCCACAAAGCCGCGCAGGATCTGGGCGCGGGGGTCGCTGACCGAGTAGACCGCGTGGCCCATGCCGTAGATCAGGCCGCTTTTGTCGAACCGCTCGCCCGCCAAAAGACCAGCCAGATAATCCTTGATGGCGTCCTCGTCTTCCCAGTCGGTGAGATTGGCCTCCATGTCCTCGAACATGCGCACCACCTTGATGTTCGCGCCGCCGTGGCGGGGACCCTTCAGGCTGGCCAGCGCCGCCGCCATGCAGCTGTAGGTGTCGGTGCCGGAGCTGGTGACCACGTGGGTGGTGAAGGTGGAGTTGTTGCCGCCGCCGTGTTCGGCGTGCAGCACCAGGCACAGATCCAGAATGCGGGCCTCCAGCGGCGTGTACTGGCCGTCCGGCCGGAGCAGGGTGAGGATGTTTTCCGCGGTGGAAAGCTCGGGCCGGGGAGTGTGGATGTAAAGGCTCTTCCCGTTTAAATAGTAATTATAGGCCTGGTAGCCGTAGACCGCGATCAGCGGGAAGATGGCGATCATGTCGATGCACTGACGGATCACGTTGGGCAGGCTGATGTCGTCCGGCCGCTCGTCGTAGCTGGCCATGGTGAGTACGCACCGGGCCAGGGTGTTCATCATGTCCGCGCTGGGGGCCTTCAGGATCACATCCCGCACAAAGTTGGTGGGCAGGCTGCGGTAAAAAGCAAGTTGGCGGTTGAACTGCTCCAGCTGGGCAGCGTCCGGCAACTGGCCGAACATGAGCAGATAGGCCGTCTCCTCGAAGCCGAAGCGGCCGTCGCGCAGAAAGCCGTCGGTGAGCTGCTGGATGGAGTAGCCCCGGTAATACAGCTCGCCCGGGCAGGGCTGCGGTTCGCCGTTCACCGTCTTGCTGCTGATGATCTCGCTGATCTCGGTGAGACCGGCCAGCACGCCGGTGCCGTCCAGGTCGCGCAGGCCGCGCTTGACATTGTAGCGGATGTAGTCGTCCCGGTTGATCTGGCTGTTGGCCAGGCAGACCTGTGCCAGCCGCTCGATGGCGGGAGTGACGCGGGAATATTCGGAAATTTCAGCCATGGCAGTGTGCCTCCTTTGCGTGGGGTGGGGGCCGCCGTGCAGGCAGGGCGAAACCCTATTTATTTAGTATAGCATAAAAGTAGCGTGCTGAACAGACCGAAGAAAATAGCCCCGAAAAAAGGCCCCAAAATGGGCGTGAAAAATTTTTTTGAATTTTTTTAAAAAAGGGGTTGATTTTTCCGAAAACGCTTGGTATAATAATCAAGCACTCAGCGATGAGGCAAAAGTAAATAACTGATATGTGGGAGTGTTCCCGAGCGGCCAATGGGGGCAGACTGTAAATCTGTTGCATTTTTGCTTCGGTGGTTCGAATCCACCCGCTCCCACCAACAAAAAGCCTTGCAGAACTTGATTCTGCAAGGCTTTTTGCTTTGCCGAATTCAAGTTTTTCCTGCAGCACCACAGACGGTGGGCATTGATACGATCGAAAAGCGAGGAATGTGTTATGAACAGCAGCTTGCGCAGCGATGCGAATACCATCATCGAGCGGTCCATCCAGGCGGTTCTGCCGGACGAGGCGGTACACCGCGCGTTGAGCGGCCGGGTGTTTTCCGGCCGGGTGCTGCTGGTGGCGGCGGGAAAGGCGGCCTGGCAGATGGCCGGTGCCGCCGCGGCCCGGCTGGGCGACAGGCTTTGTGCCGGTGTGGTGGTGACCAAATACGGCCACGTAAAAGGCCCCATTCCCCGCTGCACCTGTTACGAGGCAGGCCACCCGGTGCCGGATGAGAATTCCTTTGCCGCCACCCAGGCCGCGCTGGACCTGGTAAAGGACGCGGGCGAGGGTGACACCGTGCTGTTTCTGCTTTCCGGCGGCGGCAGCGCCCTGTTTGAAAAGCCGCTGGTGAGCGGCGAAGAGCTGCAGGACATCACCGGTCAGCTGCTGGCCTGCGGGGCGGACATCGTGGAGATGAACACCCTGCGCAAGCGGCTGAGCGCGGTGAAGGGCGGGCGCTTTGCCCGGCTGTGCGCACCGGCCAGGGTATTTGCGGTGGTGCTCAGCGACATTCTGGGTGACCCGCTGGATATGATCGCCTCCGGCCCCGCCTGCCCGGATTCCTCCACCTGCGCCCAGGCGCTGGCGGTGGTGGAGAAGTACCGTTTGACCCTGAGCGGCGCGGCTCTGGAATGCCTCAAACAGGAAACCCCCAAGCAGCTGGATAATGTGGAGACACAGATCACCGGCAGTGTGCGTCAGCTGTGCGCCGCCGCTGCCCGGGTCTGCCGCCAGCTGGGGTATGAGCCGGTGCTCCTCACCGACCGGTTATGCTGTCAGGCCAGGGAAGCCGGGAGCTTTCTGGCCTCCATCGCCAGGACCCACGCCCACCCCGAGCACCCCATGGCCTTTATCGCCGGGGGCGAAACGGTGGTGAAGCTGACTGGTAAGGGCAAAGGCGGCCGCAACCAGGAGCTTGCCCTGGCCGCTGCCGAGGGCATCGCGGGCATGAAGAATGCGGCGGTGTTCAGCGTGGGCAGCGACGGCACCGACGGCCCCACCGATGCCGCGGGCGGCTATGTGGACGGAAGCACCCGGGCCGCGCTGCTGGCCGAGGGACTGACCATTCACCAGGTGCTGGAAAACAACGACGCCTATCATGCCCTGCAAAAAACCGGCGGGCTGATCGTGACCGGGCCCACCGGCACCAATGTGAACGATGTGGCTCTGGTGCTGGTGCGCTGAACCGGGCGTACAGGCGGGCAAAGGGTCTTGTCCCTTCCTTTTATCTTTTCAACAAAGAACGCCCCGGCTCAGGCCGGGGCGTTCTTTGTTTTGGGTTTTGTAAAGCTGCGGAAGGGCCGCTGTGTGCGGCACGGGACTCAGCCCAGACTCTGCAGGTATTCGTCCATGGCGGCGGCTACGGTCTTGGAATACTTCACCGCTTCCACCACGGTGCGGGCGCCCAGCACCACGTCGCCGCTGGCGAAGATGCCCGGGCGGCTGGTGTGGCCGGTCTCGTCGGTGGCCAGAAGACCGTGATTGGTGGTGTTCACGATCTTGTCCTTGGGGCCCTGGCTTACCGCGATGATCACGCTGTCGGCAAAAAAGAGCGCGGGCTCGCTCATCTCGATGACCTGGCCGTTTTCATCGAAGGTGGCCTGCCGGTATTCCACGCCCTGATCGGTGATGCGCTCACTGTGGATGCCGTAGACAAATTCCACCCCGTCGGCCAGGGCGTAGTCCACCTCACGCACACTGGCGGCGGGCTTGTCGGCCCGGCAGAGGATGGTCACATGCTTTGCTCCCTTGCGCAGGGCGGTGCGGGCCACATCCATGGCCGAGTTGCCCGCGCCGATCACCGCCACCTCGCTGCCCAGCTCGTATACATCCGGGTTCACCAGATAGTCGATGGCGAAGTGCACATGGCCCAGGCTCTCGCCAGGGATGCCCAGCTTTTTGGGCCGCCATACACCGGTGCCGATGAAGATGGCCTGGTAGCCGTCCCGCTGCAGGTCGTCCACCGTGAGGGCACCGCCGATGGCGGTGTTGGGCCGGATCTTTACCCCCAGCTTAATCAGCTGGTCCTTGTAGCGGTCCAGCACCGACTTGGGCAGCCGGAAGGCGGGGATGCCGTAGCGCAGCACGCCGCCGATCTTCTCCCGGCTTTCAAACAGGGTCACGTCGTAGCCCTTCTGGGCCAGCAGCACCGAGATGGTGATGCCCGCGGGGCCGCTACCGATGATGGCCGCCCGCTTGCCCTTGTTTGCCTCGCGCTGGATCTTCATCCGGTCCAGGTAGCTGTCCGAGATGTAGTTCTCGATGCTGGAGATGTGAACCGGGGCGCTTTTACGGCCCAGCACGCAGTGGCCCTCGCACTGCTTTTCGTGGTCGCACACCAGCGAGCAGACAACGCTTAAGGGGTTGTTTTCAAACAGCATCTGGCCGGCGGCATCCAGCTGGCTGTTCAGAAACAGCTGGATCATGTCCGGAATGGGGGTGTTGATGGGGCAGCCGGTGCGGCACTGGGGTACCTTGCAGTTCAGGCAGCGCCGGGCTTCGTTTACCACATGAATGGCCATAATGGGGGTCCTCCTTATTGTTTGGTATCAGAAAGTGGAAAAGCACCCCGGCAAAAGCTGGGGTGCGGCGGGCAATGGATCAGCCGTACAGCCGGGGCACGCAAAGCCGCCAAAGCTGCACGGATGGGGTGAGGGAATGTGCAATAAAATAAAAGCCCGGGCGCTGGCAGCGGGGAATATCCCTGTGGTATAATAGGCAAAAAAACAGGCCTGTGCCGGCACCGGGCGGGCTGAAACAAAATGAGAAGGGACGGGAGAACGAATGTATCCGGGACGAGTGGAGCTGCATCTGCATCTGGACGGGGCGCTGACCGAGGCCTTTGCACGGGAGTGCCTGATAAAACAGGGACAAAAAGTGCCGGAGGACCTGGCCGGGGCGCTGGCCGCAAAGCCGCTGTGCGAGAATCTGGTGGATTATTTGAAATGCTTCGATATCCCGCTGCGGGTCCTGCAGTACGCCGATGCGCTGGAGCGCTGCGCCTTTGATCTGGTCTGCCGTCTGGCGCAGCAGGGTCTGGTATATGCCGAGCTGCGTTTTGCGCCCGCCAGCCATTGCACGAAAGGCCTGACCCAGCAGCAGGCGGTGGAGGCGGTGCTGCGGGGCATCCGGGCCGCTCGCAAGGAGCACCCGGAGATCGGCATCGGCCTGCTGCTCTGTTTCATGGTGGGCGGCGACAAGGACCATGCAGCCACCCTGGAGGCCGCCCGGCGGTATCTGGGCCAGGGCGTTGTGGGGGTGGACATTGCCGGGGCCGAGGGCATGGTGCCCATGGAGCAGTACCGGCCTCTGTTTGCCCGGGCAAAGGCGGAGGGCATCCCCTTCACCATCCATGCGGGGGAGTGCGGCAGCTGGGAGAACATCCTCACCGCCCTCTCCTTCGGGGCAAGACGCATCGGCCACGGCACCGCGGCCATCCGCTCCCGGGAGTGCATGGACCGGCTGCGGGAGAGCGGCGCGGCGCTGGAATGCTGCTTCACCAGCAACGTGCAGACCCGTGCGGTGGCGGACCCGGCGGAGCATCCCATCCGCAAATTCCAGCAGGCAGGGCTGCGGGTGACCGTGAATACGGATAACCCCACTGTCTCGGCCACCACCCTGGCCACCGAGCACCGGGTGCTGGCGGAGCGGTTCGGTTTTACCGATGAGGAGTTTTACCGCATGGACCGAACCGCTTTGGAAAGCGCCTTTGTGAGTGAGGCGGAAAAGAAAACCCTAATGGCCCGGCTGGAAACGCTGTGGGCCAAGGGGCAGGAATGAACCACATAAAACAGGGGTGCGGGCCCGAAGGGGCCGGCACCTCTTGTGCGTGTTCCGGAATTACCAGAAATTCTTTTTGTGGAAATACCACAGGCTGCCCAGCAGAATTCCGGCGCTGACCAGAATCACCGCCGGGTAGCCATAGGCCCATTGCAGCTCGGGCATATGGGCAAAGTTCATGCCGTACCATCCGGCGATCAGCGAAAGGGGCAGGCAGAGGGTGGTCACCACCGTGAGCACCTTCATGATCCGGTTCTGCCCGATGTCGATCTGGGCCTGGTATTCGCTGGCGATCTGGCTGGCGTATTCCCGCAGCATCTGGCTTTCCGCCCGCAGGCTCTCCACCCGGCGGCCAAAGTGGCCCATGCGCTGGACGCTTTCCGGCCCCAGCAGGTCCTCGGCGTTTTCCAGAAGGGTGTCCGCCAGGTCGTTCAGCTGGGCGTAAAACCGGTTGCACCGGTTCAGCTCCTTGCGCAGCGCGCTCATCCGGTGAATGAACCGGTCGGTACGACCGGCCAGAATCTCCTGCTCCAGCTGGGCGGCCCGCTCCTCCAGCTGCTGGATGTAGGGCAGGCCGTCCTGAATCAGGGCGGTGAGCAGATCCACCAGAAAATCCCCCGCGCCGCCCTGATCGTGGGGGCGCATGGCCAGCACCTGGGACAAAAGCGCCGTGCCGGTCTCCTCCGAGGCCAGCAGAAGGACGTTGGAGCCCTCCCACACGAAGGCAAGACTTTTGGCGGGCTGTTTGGCCCGGGCGGGAATGTGCAGCGCGCCCAGAATGCGCCCGGCGTCGAAGTCCACCCGGCAGTAGCGCAGCTGGTCCGGCTGGGCAAAATGGGCAGGGGGCTTCAGCTGCTCGGGCAGAGGTGCGCAAGCAGCCGCCTCCGGCGTGAGCACCGCCAGCACCCGGTCCCACACAGCAGGCGGCGCGATCAGGGGCTGCAGCGGGGCGGACAGTTGATAATAAGGCATAACACAGCGCCTCCTTTTGAGCAATGCCGCAGCATTCCGGCGGGATGCTCCGTCTGAGGCGTTTGCCGTGAATCGTGCGGTGTTGGCTTATGATCTATTATAACACGCTCTGCCCGGCGGGGCAAAGCGCAGGCGTTGACAGCGGCCCGCCCGGTGATTATGATGGAGATAATGATTTGGAAAGCGGCCCGGAGGGCTGCAAATGCAAGGAGGCAATGAAAACCATGGAAGAGGTTTGGAAGGCCCGCCGGGAGCGGGTGCTGGGCGCGATGGAGGCCCAGGGGCTGGAGCAGATGATCGTGAGCGATCCCAAGAGCGTCTGGTACCTGACCGGGGTGGACGTGGAGCCCTACGAGCGGCTGTTCGCGCTGTATCTGCGCAAAGAGGGCAGCGTGCTGTTTTTGAACCGGCTGTTCCATGTGCCGAATCCTCCCTGTGAGGCGGTGTGGATGACCGACACCGACGACGGCGTGGGAATGATCGCCGCCCGGGTGGATAAGACAAAACCCCTGGGCATCGACAAGGAATGGCCCGCCCGGTTCCTGCTGCCCCTGATGGCCGCCTGCCCGGGCATGGAGTGCCGCCTGGCCTCGGACTGCGTGGACGACGCCCGCGCCTGCAAGGATGAGGCCGAACGGGAGCTGATGCGCATGAACTCCCGTCTGAACGACGAGGTGATGCGCCGCACCGTGGCTTTTTTGAAGGAGGGTATGACCGAGAAGGAGGGCGAGGCCTTCGTTCTGGCCCAGTATAAGGAACTGGGCTGCGAGGATGTGTCCTTTGCGCCCATCGTCTCTTTCGGGGCTAACGCGGCGGATCCCCACCACATGCCGGATGAGACCCGCCTGAAGGCCGGGGATTGCATCGTGCTGGACATCGGCGGCAAAAAGCAGCGCTACTGCTCGGACATGACCCGCACCTACTTCTGCAAAGAGGCGAACCCGAAGTATGCCGCCATCCATGATCTGGTGCGCCGGGCCAACGAGGCCGCCGAGGCGCTGGTGAAGCCGGGCGTGAAGCTGAGCGAGCTGGATGCCGCCGCCCGGGATCTGATCGCCGCCGAGGGCTACGGGGAATACTTCACCCACCGGCTGGGGCATTTCATCGGCCAGACCGACCACGAGCAGGGCGACGTGAGCAGCACAAGCAAGCTGGTGGCCGAGGAGGGCATGATCTTCTCCATCGAGCCGGGCGTTTACCTGCCGGGCGAATTCGGCGTGCGGGTGGAGGACCTGGTGCTGGTGACCGCCGACGGCTGCGAGGTGCTCAACCAGGTGGACAAGCACTGGAGCCTGATCGGCTAAAAGCAAAAAGAGAAAAAATCCCGGCGGCGCGCAAAATTTCAAATTGACGCGCCGCCGGGATTTTGCTATAATAGACGATGCAAATCCAATCTGGAGAGTTGTCCGAGTGGTCGAAGGTGCGAAACTCGAAATTTCGTGTCGGGTAAAACCGACCTAGGGTTCGAATCCCTAACTCTCCGCCAAAAAGCCCGCAGGAATCTTCCTGCGGGCTTTTCCTTTTGTATGCTTTCGGTTATTTCTCCTCCGGCTCCTGGGGGAAGGGCAGCAGGACCGGCTCCTGCAAGGGCGTGCGCAGGCACAGCTCCTCGCACTTTTGCTGGGCGGCAATCAATTCGCGAATTGCTTTTTCGGTGGCATCAAACAGGGTCAGATACAGTTCTTTATAGTCCGGCATAGAATCACTCTCCATAAGCATTTTAACCTGTAACAGGTTAAAAGTAAATACTCTGTTTCAGGTTATGCAATACTCTGTTCGAGGTGAAGACCATGAACAGATTGAGGGACCTAAGAGAGGATGCTGACTTGAATCAGACTCAGGTGGCAAAATTTCTGGGAATGTCCCAGACGGGATACTCAAAATATGAGACCGGCGAGAATGATATTCCCACACAGGTGCTTATAAAGCTGGCTGGTTTTTATAAGACCAGCACCGATTATATTTTGGGCATCAGCGACCGGAGAAATCCTATTTAAGAGATACAATTGTGGCCGATTTACAATGGAACGATATCAAAGAATCTGAGACCTTCGGGAGGGTCGTGACCTGACCCAGGCGCAGGTAGGCCGGGCAATCAATGTGCCCCAGCGGACCTATGCCTATTACGAAAACGGGCAGCGGATGGTTCCGCCCCATGTGCTCTGTGCGCTGGCGGATTTCTATCAGGTGAGCGTGGACTACATTCTGGGCAGGACAGACCGAAAAGAGATGAACTGACGAGTGAGAAATCGTTTGCGTGATCTTCGAGAGGATGCCGACCTGACACAAACGCAGGTGGCGCAGATGCTTTTGTGTGACCAGTCGCTCTATTCAAAATACGAGCGGGGAGAATGGGAGCTGCCTCTGGGGCTGGCCATCAAACTGGCGGACTTTTACCATGTGTCGCTGGACTATCTGGTCGGCCGAAGCGATGTGCAAAAATGAATCAAAAAACAGCGGCACGGAGCCATGCTCCGTGCCGCTGTTTGCTTATTCCAAAAATCAGAAATGGAACCGGCGGCGCACCTCGCTGCGCAGGCCGGGGCGCAGACGCACCACCAGCAGCGGGGCGATCAGGGCCAGGCAGGCGCCGAAGGCGATGAGCGACCAGAAGGGCCGGTAGCTGCCCGAGACGGTGAAGTCGATGAAGAATTCCAGCACCAGCA
>NZ_JAGHKE010000055.1:0-16268 GCF_017889395.1 Allofournierella sp.
GAACCGGGGCTTCAGAATTGCTTCCCTACGCTGGTATGAACCAGATCAGGTTCGTGGGGTCAGGTTTTACCTTCTCAACTCCGAAGAGTCCCCCCAGAATTCCAAAATGATTTAAATTTCGCTATTTACTATACCACCGGGGAAAAGTGCTGTCAAGCGCGGCAGTTCAGCCCCGGCCTTGCAGCTGCGCCAGCAGGCCCTGGCAGCCGGCCAGCACATCCTGCCAGGTGCGCTCAAAATCGCCGGTGTACCAGGGGTCCGCCACCTCGCCCGGGCGATCGGTGTAGTCCATCAGCAGATGAAGCTTGTGATTGGGGTCACCGCCGCAGATGTGGTTCATGTTCCGCAGGTTGTTCTGATCCATGCCGATCAGCAGGTCGAATTGGTCGTAGTCCGCGGCAGTCATCTGGCGGGCGGCATGGCCCTGGCAGGTAATGCCGTGCTCCGCCAGCTTGCGGCGGGCGGGAGGGTAAACCGGGTTGCCCAGCTCCTCCCGGCTGGTGGCGACGGAGGCCACCTGAATCTGCTCCTCCAGCCCGGCCCGACGCACCAGGTCCCGCATTACGTATTCGGCCATGGGGCTGCGGCAGATGTTGCCTAAGCACACAAAAAGTATTCTGGTCATAGCACAATAATCCTTTCCGGGGAAATTTTGCGTTTTCACTGTTTTATGGACCTATTGTAACCTGCTTTGCACAAAATGTAAAACCCTGCGGCAAAGGAAGCTGCCCTTGTCTGCCCGGCGGTTCCGTGATAGGATGTTGGAAAGAGGAGGGCAAAAATCATGGATCTTCGAGTGCTCAAATACTTTCTGGCCGTGGCCCGGGAAGAAAACATTACAAAGGCAGCGGCACTGCTTCATTTGACGCAGCCCACCCTTTCCCGCCAGCTGATGCAGCTGGAGGAGGAGTTGGGGGTTAAGCTGTTTGAGCGCAGCCGCCACCGGATTATTCTCACCGACGACGGCATGCTGCTGCGCCGCCGGGCGCAGGAACTGGTGGACCTGGCGGACAAAACCGTGCAGGAATTCCGCAAAGAGCCGGAGCTGCGGGGCGTGATCTCCATCGGCAGCGGCGATCTGGAGGGCATGCATCTTCTGGCCGGGTGGCTGGCCTCTTTTCAGGCACTTCATCCCCAGGTGACCTACCAGCTCTACAGCGGCAATGCCGACAACACCAAGGAGCGAATTGAAGGCGGCATGCTGGATCTTGCCCTGCTGCTGGAGCCGGTGGACATCAGCAAATACGATTTCATCCGTCTGCCGGTGAAGGAGCAGTGGGGTGTACATGTGCGGGAGGATTCGCCTCTGGCGCAGAAGGAATGCGTCACCGCGCAGGATCTTTCTCAAGTTCCTCTGATCCTCACCCGCCGTGAAGTGATTCAGAAAGAGCTGGAGCATTGGATGGGCCACTATGCCCAGCAGATGCGGGTGGCGGCCACCGGCAACCTGCCCTACAATATGACCCTTCTGGCTCGGGAGGGGATGGGGGCGTTTCTCACCATCCGGCTCCGCTGCAGCTATGAGGGGCTGCGCTTTCTACCCCTGTCGCCCGCGCTGGAATCCAGCACGGTGCTGGCCTGGAAAAAGACCGAGACCTTCCCGCCTGCGGTGGCTGCGTTGCTGGAACATATCAAGAAATGCCTTTCGGGTATTTCTGAAACTGCAAAATAAGTATTAGACAGCTTTTTGATAGCGATTTACAATGTAGATGTCCGGCCAGGGCATCTGCATTTTTGTTTTTGGAGGCAGCGTATGATCATTCAGGAGGCAAGCGAGCGATATCAGATTCCCATGAATATTCTGCGGGAATACGAGAGTTGGGGATTGTGCGGAGCGGTCAAAAAGGTGATGGGTGCCTGGCAGTACGACGATTCCGATCTGGAACGCCTGAGCGTCATCATGACTCTGCACGACATCGGCTTTAACACAGAGGAAGTGGAGACCTACATGCGGCTGCTGTTGGAGGGCGAGGCCACCGGGGCTGAGCGTCTTCGCATGCTGGAAAAGAAGCGGGCCGCCGCCCTGGACGAAATCCATTTCAAGGAGCAGCAGCTCCGGCGCCTGGATTATCTGCGCCACGAAATTCGCAAAACACAAACCGGAACAGGAGGCAAGTGATCAATGATCAAACAAACGGCAGGAAGAAACGGACTGGGCGACCTTGCGCCCAAATTTGCCCAGCTCAACGACGATGTGCTGTTCGGTGAGGTGTGGTCCCGGGAGGACAAGCTGTCGCTGCGGGATCGCTCCCTGATCACCGTGGTGGCATTGGTGTCCAAGGGCATCACCGACAATTCCCTGAAATATCATATTCAAAATGCAAAAAATCATGGCGTGACCAAAACCGAGATGGTGGAGATCATCACCCACATTGCTTTTTATGTGGGCTGGCCCAATGCCTGGGCGGTTTTCCCCATGGTGCGGGAAATCTATGCCGAGGAGAAAGCCGCTCCCTCGGATTCTCTGTTCGGCCTCGGCCAGCCCAACACCGCCTATGCGCAGTATTTCATCGGCAACAGTTATCTGAATCCCCTGAACGCCGAGGGGGTAAACGTGTGCAACGTGACCTTCGAGCCCCGCTGCCGCAACAACTGGCACATCCATCACAAGGGCGGGCAGATCCTGCTCTGCACCGATGGCGAGGGCTGGTATCAGGAATGGGAGCAGCCTGCCCGCAAGCTGCACCCGGGCGACGTGGTCTATATCGCGCCGGAGGTCAAGCACTGGCATGGCGCCGCGGCGGATGAATGGTTTACCCACATCGCCATCGAGATCCCTGCGCAGGGGGCATCCAACGAATGGCTGGAGCCGGTGAACGACGACCAGTATAACAGCCTCGTCTGAGCCATCAGGCAAAGCGGGGCAGGCCGGGGCTCAGTTGCCCGCAGCGACAAAGGAGAAGGCAGCGAATGGAATACAGAACCAACAAACGAACGGGCGATAAAATCAGCATGCTGGGGTTCGGTACCTCCTATATTGCCCAGGCAAAGGAGGCGGACGCAGTCGCCACAATCCGCCGGGCCTATGAGGGCGGCGTGAATTATTTCGACCTGGCAACAGCGGAGGGCAGAACCTTCCCGTACTTCGGCACGGCCCTTGGGGACGTGCGCAAAAATGTGATGTATCAGGTGCACTTCGGCGCGGATTATCATACCGGAACCTACGGATGGACCACCGATGCGGAAGCCATCAAGCGCAGCATCGACTGGCAGCTGACCCGGCTGCATACGGACTACATCGACTACGGTTTTATTCACTGCATCGACGAGTTGTCCGACTGGCAGGAGTACCAGGACAATGGGGCCTATGCCTACCTGATGCAATTGAAACAGCAGGGCGTGGTCCGGCACATCGGGCTTTCCTCCCACACGCCGGCCACCATCCAGCGAGTGCTGGACGAAGCGCCGGTGGACATGCTCATGTTCTCGGTGAATCCGGGCTACGATTACCAGAAGGGCGAATACGCCAAGGGATCGGTGGAGGAGCGTGCGACCATCTACCGGCGCTGCGAGGCGGAGGGTATCGGCATTGCGGTGATGAAGCCTTTCTCCGGCGGTCAGCTGCTGGATGCCTCGCTCTCTCCCTTCGGCCGGGCACTGACCCAGTACCAGTGCATGCAGTATGCTCTGGACCGGCCCGGGGTGCTCACGGTGCTGCCGGGCATGAGCAGCGTGGCGCAGGCCGAGCATCTGCTGGGCTTTTTCAATGCTTCCCAGCAGGAGCGGGACTACTCCATGATCGGCTCCTTCAGCCCGGCGGATGCGGTGGGCAAATGCGTTTACTGCAACCACTGCAAACCCTGTCCGATGGGGATCGATGTGGGTTTGGTGAACAAGTATTATGATCTGGCTCGAAACGGAGATTCCATGGCTGCTGAGCATTACCGCGGTCTGGAGCAGGGTGCAGAGGACTGCGTGCAGTGCGGTCATTGCAACAGCCGCTGTCCCTTCCGGGTGGACCAGATGGCTCGCATGCAGGAGATTGCCGCCTATTTCGGCTGAGCATTTCCGGAACGGCCAATAAAAATGCCTGTGTCCCGGCGGTTTTCCGCCGGGCACAGGCATTTTTGTTTGTCATAGGTCGGTAAGCAGGCCCATTTCCTGCTGCAGTTCATTCAAAAAGCATTCGGCAGCCTTGGAAAGAACCTGATAGCGTTTCCAGATGATGGAGGCTTTTGCTTCAATCATGGGAGAAAGGGGGCGGAAACAAAGGTTGCTGTCGCCGCTTACGTTGATCAGCTTATCAAAGCAGACCGCATACCCAAGCCCTTCCTCTACCAGCAGCGAGGCATTGAACACCAGATTGTAGGTGGCCACCACATTCAGCTTTGAAATGTCCTGCCCGAACCAGTTGGACATGGGCCAGGCGTCGGCTTTCTGGGCGGAAAGAATCAGGGGCTTGTCCATCAGGTCCTGGGGCTGAACGGTATCCTTTTGTGCCAGAGGAGAATCCTTGCGCATCAGTACGCCCCAGGTATCATGGACGGGAATCTTGATGGTATTATAGATGCTGGTGTCCACCGGGCTGTAAACCACGCCGAAATCAATCAGTCCCCGGTCCAGATGTTCTTGCACAAAGGCTGCGTTTCCGCTGAGAATATGGTAGTGGATGTCCGGATGTTTTTCCTGAATGTGTTTGGCAGCTCTTGCGAAGATACGAATCAGGTCCGATTCACCGGTACCGATGTACACGTCTCCGGCGATCACCTCGTTGGACAGGGAAATCTCGCTTTCCGTCATCCGTACCAGCTCCAGAATCTCCTCCGCCCGTTTGCGCAGCAGCATGCCCTCCTCGGTCAGCAGCACCTTGCGGGAACCCTTGGTTCCACGAATCAGCAGCTGCTTGCCCAGCTCGTTTTCCAATGCCTTCAGCTGGGTGGAAAGGGTCGGTTGGGAAAGATGCAGCGACTCCGCCGCCGAGGAAATATTCTGCTCCCGGGCCACTGCCAAAAAGTATTGCAGTACACGAAGCTCCATGTTCGTCACCTCCTACTTTCAGTATAATTGAAAATTCCATAACTTTAAACTATGGAAATGAATTAAATATAAGTGTTTAATATGGAATTTCCGCCGCTTTATAATGAAGCCAGAGATCAGGATCGATAAAGGAGGTTGTCATTTTGGAAAAGGAAATGCTGAAAGGAAAGGTGGCTATCATCACCGGCGCCAGCTATGGCATGGGGCAGACGATGGCGGAGCTGTTTGCAGAGGAAGGCGCTGCCGTAGTACTCACGGCCAGAGGACAGGAAAAGCTGGATGAGGTGGTGCAGGGCATTCGCGCCAAAGGCGGCCGCGCAGTGGGTGTAGTGGCGGATGTCTGCTCTACCGAGGATACATAGCGGGTGTTTGAGACCGCCCTGCGCGAGTTTGGGGATGTGGATATCCTTATCAACAACGCGGGAATCGGTGAACAGAAGATGATTGACGAGACCGATGATGACTGGATGCTGCTGGTGATGAACACAAACCTGGGCGGCCCCATGCGCTATATCCGCGAGGCCCTGAAAATCTTTATGCCCAAAAACGATGGCGTCATCATCAATATCTCATCTGTGAACGGTGAGCGCCCCTTCTGTGGAGCTACCTACACCTCCACCAAGGGTGCGCTGAATACACTGACCAAGAATGTGGCTATGCGGCTCATCGACACCAACATTCGTTGCAATGCGGTGGCTCCCGGCGCCACGGTGACCCCGGCCCACATCGCCAACAAGGCCGGGGAGCAGCCCGGCGGTGCAAAGATGTTGGAGCACAGCGGGCATTTTGTGTATTTCCCCGGCCCGGAGTGTGACCCCATAGACCAGGCCTATGCCTGCCTGTTCCTGGCCAGCAAAATGGGACGTCACGTCAAGGGCCAGGTGATCCAGGTCTGCAACGGTGCATTCCTGTAAACAGCGGCAACACGCTGCAGAAGCAACAGCGAAAAAACAAAAACGGAGGCAATTTGAATGATTCAACTGCTGATTGATCTGCTGACACCAATCTTCACATCAATGGGCGTCAGCGCAACCGATGTGCAGACCTACGTGAACATGCTCAGCGGCTATATCTACACCATCATCGGCCTGTTGGCAGTGGCTATCATTGTTATGGTGGCTGCCCATTTTCTGGTAAAAAAGGGAACACGTCACGTGGTGCGCTGGAGCGCAGCACTCGCCTGGGTTCTAGCCGTGGCGATCATCGCCAACATCATGTGCTTTGGGCCGCTTTACAACAATCTTTCGCCCATCATGAACACTCGAGATCAGGTGAGCGAGGAGTCGATTGCAAACAGCAAGGCGGTAATCAAAGAGGTTGGTGAGGAGGGCATGGTCCTTCTGGAGAACAACGGCGTTCTGCCGCTGGCTGATACTACCAATCTGAATGTGTTCGGCTGGGCGTCCACCAATCCAATCTTCGGCGGTACCGGTTCCGGCTCTTCGGATAACAGTTCCTCTGTGGGAATTCTGCAATCGCTGACCGACGCCGGCATTTCCTACAATCAGGAAATCATCGACATGTACACTGAATACAGCCCCACCCGCAACCTGGGCGGTAATGTGGTAAGCGTTACCTATACCGACTGGTCGCTGCCGGAGCCGCCGGTGGAATATTACACGGACGAGCTGATGACCAACGCGCAGAAATTTTCCGATACGGCGATGATTGTCATCTCCCGTTCCGGTGGGGAAGGGCAGGACCTCCCCACCGATATGAATGCCATCATTCACGATACTTATGACCTGCGCGATTCCGTGGCAAACGGCAACGAAAACTACAATTACACCAACTGCAATTACACCAACAACAGCACGGAATACGATGACTTCGACCCGGGTGAGAGCTATCTGGAGCTGAGCAACACCGAAGAGGCGATGATTGAAAAGGTTTGCTCCGCCTTTGATAAGGTTGTGGTGGTGATCAATGCCAACAACACCATGGAGCTGGGCTGGGTGGAGCAGTACCCCCAGATTGGTGCCGTCATTCTGGCTCCCGGCACCGGCGAGAGCGGCATGTCTGCGCTGGGCGAGATTTTGAACGGCTCAGTGAATCCCTCCGGCCGCACGGTGGATACCTATGTGTACGACGTGAAGCAGACACCCTGGTACAATAACTTCGGCAGCTTCACCTATAACAATGTGGACGATCTACGCGCCGCCCTCACCCAGGCGGACCCCGCCTATCAGGGCGTGATTGCCTTCGTCAATTATGTGGAAGGTATTTATGTGGGCTATAAATTCTACGAAACGGCCGCAGAGGAAGGTCTGATTGATTACGATGCCGCGGTTCAGTATCCCTTCGGCTACGGTCTGAGCTATACCAGCTTTGCTCAGGAGATCACGGAGTTTTCCGACAATGGGGATACCGTGTCTCTCACAGTCAACGTAACCAACACTGGCGATGTGGCCGGTAAGGACGTGGTGGAGGTTTACTTCACACCGCCCTATACCAACGGTGGCATTGAAAAGGCTTCGGTCAATCTGGTGCAGTTTGCCAAGACCGCCCAGCTGGAGCCGGGCGCGTCCGAGACGGTCAGCTTCACCATCGACAAGGAGGATTTCGCCTCCTACGATTCCGGCTGCATCAAAACAGCCAATGGCGGCTATGTGCTGGAGGCAGGGGAGTATGCACTGTCCATCCGGTCGGATTCCCATACCGTGCTGGACAGCGTGACCTTTACGGTGGGGAGCGATGTGGATTACAGCGCAGACGGCCGCCCGTCCGACAGTGCCGTGCCCACCAATCAGTTCCAGGATTATTCCGCCGGCAATGTGACCTATCTTTCCCGTGCAGACGGCTTTGCCAACTATGCCCAGGCGACGGCAGCTCCTGCGGAAGAGGCCTATTCCATGGACGAGGATACCCTGGCCCGCATCACGGAAAAATCCGTGGCCTATTATGACCCCACGCAGTACGATGATCCGAATGACGAAATGCCCGTTACTGGCGCTGACAATGGCCTGAGCCTGGCGGATTTCACCGGCAAAGCCTACGATGACCCGCAGTGGGAGGAGCTCCTGGATTAGCTGACCTTTGATGAAATGTTCAACCTGGTAAACCTGGGCGGCTTCCAGACGGTGGCCATGAAGTCGGTGGGCAAGGTGCAGACCATGGACTCCGACGGCGGCACCGGCTTGAACGACTGGTACATCGGCGTATTCGGAACCTCGTTCCCCACGGCAGTGCTGATCTGCCAGACCTGGAACACCGAACTCACCTATCGTACCGGCGAGGCGCTGGGCGCAGAGTTTGCCGATTGTGAGATCTGGGGCTGGTACGGCCCGGGCATGAACACCCACCGCAACGCCTTCTGCGGCCGCAACTTTGAGTATTATTCCGAGGACGGCGTGCTGGGCGGCTATATGGCGTCCGCCATGGTAAACGGCGGCACCAGCAACGGGATCTATGCCTACATCAAGCACTTTGTCCTCAACGATCAGGAGACCAACCGCTGCTCCTTCCTGCTGACCTATTCCGACGAACAGGCCATCCGGGAGATCTACATGAAGCCGTTTGAGATATGCGTGAAGGCAAACCGGGACATGGGCGGCGCTGCTGCCGGATATCCCATGGCAGTGATGACCTCCTTCAACTTCATCGGCGATGTATACTGCGGCGCCAATCCCGACCTGCTCAACGATGTGCTGCGGGACGAGTGGGGCTTCCAGGGTATGGTGCTCACCGACTGGGATGGCTCCTATGGCTACCAGCTCACCGACGATGTGGTGCGGGGCGGCGGCGATCTGATGCTGGGCTTTTTGCAGCACGAATCCAATCAGCTGACCGACCGGGATTCTGCCACCCTGGTAAAGGCGATGCGTCAGGCGGCGAAGAATATCTTCTTCACCACTGTGAACAGCGGCGCCTATACCCGCAGTGCCTCCGGTACCGGCCTCAGCCCCATGGTGAAGACCTTCATTGCCATTGATGCAGGCATCCTTGCCGCAGTGGCAGCGGTGGAAGCCATTGTGATTGTGCGCTGGCGCAAAAAGAGCAAAACCAAGGTCTGAGTCTTGAAAAACGGTCCTCTCTGATTTGTGGAAGAAAGAAATAAAAAACACCTGTGTCCCTGGCGGAGGCTCCAGCCGGGGGCACAGGTGTTTTTGCGAGAGAGTTCTTTTTCCTTTCCGTCGCGGCATCCGTGGAGCAGGGGGCGCTTAATAGCGCGGAAGGATGTGGGCTTTGTGACATAAAACTTAAATAGTTTTTTGCTATGCAGGTGCATTAATGATAAGTATTTGATATGAGTTTTTCTCGCAACTATAATGAAAAAGGGAAAGAAATGGCAAACGTCAGGTTTTTCCCGGTACACAAAGAAACGATTGCCATCGTTACCGGCGCAGAAATCAAGAGGGAGCGTAAGGTGTATGGTCCATACCATTACGGAACAGGATTTGATTATCAATTTAAAGGCCGCGGGGGTTGACGGCGCATTGCTCCAGGAGTTTCTGGATTGCTGGAAAGCAGGAAAAACGAAGGAACAGCTTCGGCTGCTGGCGCAAAAGCGAGAAGGCCTGCTGGAGCGGGTCCATCGGGAGGAAAAGCAGATTCAATGCCTGGACTATCTGGTTTATCAAATTGAGAAGGAAGAAAAGCATTGAATCAAATCCTTCCAATGCAGCAGGCTGAACAATATGATGCATTTGTCACATGAAAGGAGAAAAACAATGAGCGAGTATATTCATGCTTTGAGTGAGAATGTGGAGCGAACCCATGTCCGCTATCCCAATCGATATGGCCTGATGCTGGCCGGTGATTTGTACACTGCAAAGGATATGGACAAAACGAAGCCTCAGATGGCGTTGATCGTAGGCGCGCCCTATGGCGGCGTCAAAGAGCAGGGGCCTTGCGTCTACGCCAACGAGCTGGCCCAAAGAGGCTTTGTCGTGCTGACCTTTGACCCCTGCTATATGGGCGAGAGCGGGGGTGAGCCCCGGCATGTGTCGTCCCCGGAGATGTTCACCGAAAACTTTAGCGCAGGCGTGGATTTCCTGGGCCTTCAGCCCTTTGTGGACCGGGGGAAAATTGCCGTTCTGGGCATTTGTGGCAGCGGCGGTTTTGCGCTGGCAGCCACTCAGGTGGATACCCGTATCCGTGCGGTGATCACCACCAGCATGTATGATATGAGCGTAGCTGCCCGATTGGGTCAGTCGCAAGAACAGATTCTGGCGGCTAAGCAGGCTCTGGCAGCGCAGCGCTGGAAGGATGCCGAAAATGGATATATGCCCGAATATATCCCGTTCTTCCCGGAGACCCCATGGAAAAGGTGCCCGAAGGCTTGGAGGAGCCTACTGCCGAGTGGTTCCGGTTCTATGCTGTCAAAAGAGGGCATCATGTGCGTGCACGGGGCGGCTTCACCACCACCAGCAATATTCCCCTGATCAACTTTGATCTGCTTAGCTACCTGGATGAAATTAGCCCCCGCCCCATTCTGTTTGTGGTGGGTGACCGGGCACACTCCCGCTTCTTCAGCGAAGAGGCATACGCCAAGGCGCAGGAGCCCAAGGAGCTGTATGTGGTGGAAGATGCAGAGCATATCGATTTGTATGACCGCACAGACCGTATTCCCTTTGATAAGATTGAGGCGTTTCTCAAAAGCACTCTGAAATAACAGGAGGAATAGATTATGTTGGGGAATTTCACATATTGCAACCCGACTAAGCTGTATTTTGGCGAAGACGCCCTGAAAGGGCTCTATCAGGAGCTGCCGAAGTATGGTCAGAATGTGCTGCTGGTTTACGGCGGCGGTTCCATCAAGAAAAACGGTATCTATGATGATGTCATGGCGATCCTCAAGGAATGCGGCAAGACGGTTGTAGAGGACAGCGGCGTAATGCCCAACCCCACCGTAGAAAAGCTGTATGAAGGCTGCCGGAGAGCACAGGAAGGCAAGGTGGATCTGATCCTCGCGGTTGGCGGCGGTTCTGTTTGTGATTACGCCAAAGCGGTTTCGGTGTCCACCCATTGCGAGGAAGATCCTTGGGAAAAATACTATCTGCGCATGGAAGATGTGGATAACGAAATCATCCCGGTGGGCTGTGTGCTAACGATGGTGGGCACCGGATCGGAAATGAACGGCGGGTCGGTCATCACAAATCCGACTCAGAAGCTGAAGATCGGCCACGTGTTCGGCGAAAATGTCATGCCTCGATTCTCCATTCTGAATCCTGTGTACACCTTCACTCTCCCGAAAGAGCAGATGGTGGCCGGTTTCTTTGATATCATGAGCCACATTCTGGAGCAGTATTTCTCCGGCGAGGACGACAACACTTCCGACTATGTGATGGAAGGACTGCTGCGCTCTCTGATCCACAGTTCCCGCATTGCGGTCAAGAATCCCACCGATTACGAAGCACGCAGCAATATCATGTGGATCGCAACCTGGGCACTGAATACCTTTGTAGCCAAAGGAAAATCCACCGACTGGGAAGTGCATATGATCGGCCAGTCCATCGGGGCTTATACCAATGCCACGCACGGAATGACGCTCTCCTCAGTGTCCATTCCGTATTATCGGTTTATCATGCCCTATGGCCTGCAAAAGTTCAAGCGCTTTGCGGTGAATGTATGGGATGTGAACCCGGAAGGCAAAAACGACGAGCAGATTGCCGCAGAAGGCCTTTCCGCCATGGAAGCATGGATGCGGGAAATCGGGCTGGTGATGAACGCAAGAGAGCTGGGTGTCACAGAGGAGATGCTGGATGGAATCGCCCAGGGCACCTTCCTTCTGCAAGGCGGCTACAAGGTGCTGAGCCGTGAAGACGTTGTTCGCATTGTGAAGGAGAGCATGCAGTAAAAGGGAGAGAGTACCCATGAATATTTTAGTCCTGAATGGGAGTCCCCGGGCAAACGGCAACACTGCCTCCATGGTCAATGCCTTTGCAAAGGGGGCACAGCAAAGTGGCCATCGGGTAGAGGTGGTCAGTGTCTGTCAAAAGAAAATTGCCGGCTGCCTGGCCTGTGAGTATTGCCATACCAAGGGCGATGGCCGGTGCATTCAGCAGGATGACATGCAACAGGTTTACCCTCTGCTTCAGGAAGCCGAGATGATCGTATTGGCGTCACCCATTTACTATCACAGCTTCACGGGTCAGCTGCAGTGTGCCATCAATCGTATCTACGCTTTGGATAAGCCGAAAAACCTCAAAAAAGCTGCCCTGATCATGAGCTCCGGCAGCAACCATGTCTACTGTGGTGCCATCTACGAGTACCAGAACTCCTTTTTAAACTATCTGAAGCTGGAGGACATGGGTATTTTCTCCGCTTTTGACAAAGAGAACAAGTCAGAGGCATAGCTGGAGGAACTGCGGCAATTCGGGCTGCAGCTGAAATAAGTCTTCCTGACCGTATTTAACAAACAAGGGGGAGGTTTCATGAAAAAAACAGGGTGCGTTCTGCTGGTGGGCCTGTGTGCGGCTTTGCTCACTGCCTGTGGCTTTGGTGGCTCATCCGCGTCGGATGTGGGCAGCCTTCCTGCTGTGGAAAGCAATGTTCAACAGGTGACGGAGGATATGCAGCTGAGTGAAACCAGTGGTTCAACTGAAAACAACAGTGAATCCTCTTCGGTTGAGGACAATACAAATGCCGACATTACTGTGGAGAAGGAAACCTCCGATGAAGAAAGTGAGGAAGAGGCCATCATGCAGCAAAATACGTTTTATGTGAGTGTGGGAGAAAAAGTTTTTTCTGCAACCTTTGCCGACAATTCCGGTGCGCAGGCTTTGAAAGAGCTGCTGGCAGACGGAGACATTACGATTCGGATGAGTGATTACGGCGGCTTTGAAAAGGTGGGCTCCCTCGGTCAGAGTTTGCCCACAGAGAACAGCCAGACGACCACCAAGTCCGGTGATATTGTGCTCTATCAGGGAAGTCAGATCGTGATTTTCTACGGCTCCAACTCCTGGAGTTATACACGGCTTGGCAAAATTGATGACCTGGCCGGATGGCAGGAAGCGCTGGGAAACGGAGATGTTGCTGTGACTCTCTCGATGCAGGATAAATAATATGCAATAACAACAAAGCCGCAAAATCATCTGATTTTGCGGCTTTGGTGCATATTGTGCATATTGAAAAAGTGTGGCGAAGGTGGCAAGAGAGTAAGTAAAAAGTGAATAAGTAAAACCCCCGGATGCTAATGCATCGGGGGTTTTCTGGTGGACCTGGAGGGATTCGAACCCTTGACCTCTGCGATGCGAACGCAGCGCTCTCCCAACTGAGCTACAGGCCCGTATGAAGATTACCTTTCATATTTTACTCTATTTTTTTGAAAAGTCAATACCCAAAAGTAAAAAATCGAGCACGTTTTTGATTTTCCGGCCAGAGCAGTTCAAACGCAAAGAAGCGGTTTGAAAACGCTCTGGCCGAAGAAATCCAATTCAGCGAAGGCGCAGTTGCCAGAAGGCCACAGCACTGGCGGCGGCAACGTTCAGCGAGTCCACACCGTGCTCCATGGGGATCATCACGGTGTAGTCGCACCGGGCAATGGTATGATGGCTCAGTCCGTCGCCCTCAGTGCCCAACAGAACGGCCAGTTTTTTCTCCTGCCGCAGCTGCGGGTCGTCGATGGAGATCGCCCAATCATCCAGCGCCATGGCTGCCGTGGCGAAGCCGTGCTGGTGCAAAAGTCCCATGCCGGCCTCCGGCCAATCGGCTGGGCAGTTGCCGATGCGTGCCCAGGGTACTTGAAAGACAGTGCCCATGCTCACCCGTACCGCCCGGCGGCACAGCGGATCACAGCAGGTGGGTGTGAGCAGGACCGCGTCCATGCCAAGAGCGGCGGCCGAGCGGAAGATCGCGCCCATATTGGTGGAGTCCACAATGCCCTCCAGCACAGCAATACGCTGTGTGTTGCTGAGCAGCAATTCGGCGTTTTTCGGCTCAGGGCGCTGCATGGCGCACAGAATGCCTCGGGTGAGGGCATAGCCGGTAAGACTGGCCAGTACATCCCGATCGGCGGTGTAAACCGGTGTTCCGGGGCAGCGTTCCATCAATGGAGCGCCTTGCCCCTGCAAATGCCTCCGTTCCATTAAAAAGGAAAGGGGAACACAGCCGGCGTTCAGAGCCAACTCGATTACCTTCGGGCTTTCGGCGATGAAAACACCGCGCTCGGCTTCCATCCGGGCGCGTAGTTGGGCTTCGGTCAACCGGGCGTACACATCCAGTTCCGGGGCGGATAAATCGGTGATTTCGATGATCTCATTCATATTATAATATACTCGCTTGTATTACAGAGTGGATTGACGAGAAAAGCAGGCGCTTTTCTCTGTTCAGAATGTTTTTATTATAGCATGCCGGAGACCACAGCGCCAGGCGAAGTAAAACGAAGAATAAAACCTGTTGCGCGGTATGACATATTTCGCTACTATTATATTAGGCAATGATACGCCCAAGCGGCCGAAGACACTGTAGCGTGCGGTGCTAAGGTACGAAAAAGATAAATGGTGGGAAATTTTACGTGAAAAAAAGCAATCGCAAACAGGTGTGGGAGGCAGTGAAGAGCATCATGTTGGTTTATGCCGACCCCATTATGCTGCAAACCCTGAACTGCCTGCTGAATATGAACGGCTACCAGGTCGTAAATTCCTTTCAGACCGGGCGTAGCGCTCTGCGCTTTTTAAAGAGCGGCCCGCAGGTGGACCTTGTTTTGCTGGGCTGCTATCTGCAGGATATGGACACCGTGCGATTTCTGCGGCAGATGGAGCAGGAATGTGCAGACCGACACCTGCGCGTGATTCTGACCGGTCCGGCCCGGTATATTGAACTGGTGGAACAGGGTCACTTGTCAAACTGTGTGGATTATTATATGATAGAGCCATACGATTCGGACGATCTGCTGTCGGCACTGGCGATGTTTTCGCCGGCACGCCGCTTCCCTCAGGTCACACCGCTGGATAAAATCATTCACCGTCAGCTTCGCGTGCTGGGCGTTTCCGATACAATGGAAGGATATTGGTATCTGGGTGGCTGCCTGCAGGAGTGGCTGCGCCTGATCGGCGACGGACAGGTTCCCCAGATGAAAAGTGTTTTGCCGGATGTGGCGCGTTATCATGGGGTGGCGGTAAAAGCGGTGGAAAGCGGGATTCATCGGGTAATCCTGCAGCTGAAAAAGGAGGGGAAGATTCCTGCTCCTTACCAAAAGATGAAGCCGTTTCTCGGCTGGCTGGCAGATCGCGTCTGGGCGGAATCCTTGCAGGAAGGTTTGAGCGACGGTTATGAACAAGAGCCTGGAACAACAACTGTATGAAGAAAATCAGAGGGGGGCACTGTGCTCCGGCCTCTCTCACGAGATTTATCAGGCACTGTCTGCGATCCGGGCTTCCAGCGGTCTTTTGCGTCAGGCAATGGGCAAAGAGTCTCCCCAGGCTTACGGTCAGCTGAGCTGGGTTTTTGAAAACATCGATCAAAGCACCCTGCGGCTCAGCCGGGTGGCGGAAAACCTGCAGGATCTGTTGCAGGCGGAACGGGGCACGCTGGTGCCGCGTCTGGAATCTCTGGACCTGCAAAGCCAGTATTCCGAGGCCATGGAGCTGCTGACCAACGGCGCGAAGCTTTACGGCATTACGCTGGAATGGGAATGCGATTTGGAAAAGCCGCTCTTCCTTTCGGCAGACAGCGACTGGGCCGATAAGATCCTGCTGCATCTGGTGACCAACGCAGTGTTGTGCAGTGAGCGGGGGCAGACGGTGAAAGTTTCGCTGCGGCTTCAGGAAACAGCGCTTGTCCTTATGGTAGAGGACCGGGGGCCGGGCCTGCCCGACTGGGTGCAGGAGCATCTGTTCGAGGCGTTTGTGGGGCAATATGATCCCATGGGCGAGGGGGCGGCCGCGGGCGCGGGGCTGGGCCTGTATCTGGCGTATATGTATGCAGGTGCCATGGGCTGGACACTGGAGCTGAATAGCTCGAAGCAGGGAACAAGAGCCAGTGTTCTGGTCCCTCTTGCTCCGGCTGACACTTCGGTAACTCCTGCTGCCGAGTCGGTGCTGCGAAGCGATGGGGGCGGCTGGCAGGGCTCTGTGCAGCGAAGCCGCATTTTGGCGGAGCTGGGTGTATGGCAGGCCCGCAAGCTTGTCAGGGAAGAACAGGAAGATGGGTAAAAGGGTTACGCCGGGGAAGCATTTCCCCGGCATTATTTTTTGTTTATTGTTTACAAGAAATACGTTTTATTGTAAAATAGGAACAAATATAATATGGATCAGGCGGTGTATTGGTTTTGGATACAAAATACAAGCGTATTTTATTGAAGGTCAGCGGGGAGGCGCTGGCGGGCAGCAAGGGCACCGGGTTCGACG